>JAILLI010000022.1 GCA_024693225.1 Lachnospiraceae bacterium | reverse complement strand
CGCCTCCGCTCTTGAATAAAAGGCGCAACGCGCCTGATTATCCTTGATCTTGCTTGATTACAGGATATCTGCCGCTCTGCCCTTGTCAACCCTGCGCATAGCGCACCGCAAAGCGGCTGCGGGGTTGACAAGAGGCATAGCCGGCAGATAAGAAATAGCTAAGCAAGATCAAGGATGTCTCAGCCAACACAGTCGGCCGGGATAAAATAAAGGGCTTGCCGAGCCTGCGAGGCAAGGCTTCCTTTGCTGTATGCTGATTGCAAACAAAACTGAATGGGTATAGAATAAGAGGCGCTGATCTTGATTAATAACTGATTCACAGATCTGTTTGTTCTTTATATCTGATTTTTTCCGAGTGTAAATTTACGCTGCCGAATGGTCGGTTTTTCTTGAAAAATCGCCGTTTTTATGGTATGATTAATAAGTTGTATTGGGCTCTTTTCTTTATATAAGAAAGGAGTTCATATGGGAAAAAGTTTATCTGGCAAGGTGCTCGAAAAGGGTATAACCCAGAGAAAGGATGGTATCTATTCCGCGAGATTTATTTCTTTGAGCGGGAAACGCCACGAGAAGCATTTTAAGATATATCAGGACGCCATAAAATGGTTAAAAACTGCAAAACTCGAAGACGAGATTGACTTCACCGGGGTTCCGAACGTCGATGCATTTGGCGAATATACTGTTGATGAATGGTATCATTATTGGATAGACACCTTCAAGAGCAGGCTGTCACCAAATACCCTACGCAACTATAGGGACAGATATTTATCTGATGTAAAGCCACGAATCGGAAACGTGAAGGTACGCGATGTCCGCCCGATGCATTGTCAACAGATATTCAACTCAATGTACAAGGACTATGCCAACGGCACGATGTACCAGACCTACATAATGCTTGGGTCCATGTTTAAGTCGGCATTGAAGAACGGACTTATTCGGAATCATCCCTTTGACGCGGTCGAAATGCCGCCTTCAAAAGACAAGAAGGATATTCACTATCTGACGGTTGAAGAGCAGGCGATATTCAAAGAAGAGGCCGGGTATACGGATAAGGGACATGCATTCTCGTTAATACTGCAGACAGGTCTTAGGACTTCTGAACTGATCGGACTCACGTTTGATTGCGTGGATTTTTGATAAGCGTGAGATCAAAGTGGAGAAGCAGCTTGAGTATAGATATTCGGAAGGGTATTGGAGAGCCGGCCCTCCGAAGACTAAGAACTCATATAGGACGATACCTATGACTTCGAAGGCGTATGATATTCTTAAAGCAGAGGAGACGCGCAGACATTATAGGAAGGAATCGGATACTCTTGATCAGGAGTTGCAGTATCATGATACGCGCAGCGGCACCACGAAGGTTCTTAAAATGAGAGACCTTGTCTTTATCAGTCAGAGGACAGGTGAACCTGTAAAGAATTCGACCTATGATACGGCCCTCTATAAGATCTGCGATAGGGCAGGACTCAAGCCGTTCTGTATGCATGCGCTTCGTCACACATTCGCTACACGCTGCATCGAAAGAGGGGTACAGCCCAAGGTGCTGCAGAAGATTCTCGGACATGCTCAGTTATCAACCACAATGGATCTGTATGTTCATGTCACTGATGAATCTCTTGCTAAAGGAATGGAGATTTTTGAATCTGCAGGATAAGCTATTAGAACGTAAGTTAATAAAAGTGCACATATCTGAATGCCAAAATGGTGAGGAATGGTGCGCTGACTGGGATGAAAGCCCGGAAACACTAGAAAATATAAGGATGAGGAAGTAAAAATGAAACTAGGAATCGTCGGCCTGCCTAATGTGGGCAAATCTACTTTATTTAATTCTCTGACGAAGGCCGGAGCCGAATCGGCAAATTATCCCTTCTGCACGATCGATCCCAATGTGGGTGTTGTTGCGGTGCCGGATGAGAGGATAAAGCTTCTGGGAAAGCTTTATAATACGAAGAAAGTCACTCCGGCAACCATAGAGTTTGTTGATATAGCCGGTCTTGTAAAGGGAGCATCAAAAGGAGAAGGACTGGGAAACCAGTTTCTTGCGAACATCAGGGAGGTTGACGCGATCGTTCATGTTGTCAGATGCTTTGAGGATGCGAATGTGGTCCATGTGGACGGGACTGTGGATCCGGTAAGGGATATAGAAACTATAAACCTCGAACTCATCTTCGCCGATATCGAAGTGCTGGAGAGACGCCTGGCCAAGCAGGGCAGGGCGGCAAATAACGACAAGAAGATAGCGAAGGAAGTTGAATTCATAAAGAAGATCATAAAGCATCTTGAGGACGGAAAGCTTGCCATAGGCTTTGAATGCGCGGATGAAGACGAGGAAGCCTGGATGGCTTCATATAACCTTCTGACCGCAAAGCCCGTGATATTTGCCGCAAATGTTTCCGAGGATGATCTGGCGGATGACGGGGCATCAAACGATCATGTAAAAAAAGTAAGGGAATATGCCAATGCAAATAATTCCGGGGTATTCGTCATATGCGCCCAGATAGAGCAGGAGATAGCCGAACTTGATGATGACGAGAAGGCCATGTTCCTTGAAGACCTGGGCCTTAAGGAATCGGGACTTGATAAGCTGATCGCTGCCAGTTACCGCATACTTAACCTTATGAGCTTTCTGACTGCCGGAGAAGATGAATGCAGGGCATGGACCATCAGGATAGGGACCAAGGCGCCCCAGGCTGCCGGCAAGATCCATACGGATTTTGAAAGAGGCTTTATCAAGGCGGAGGTTGTGAACTACAAGGACCTTCTCGAACAGGGATCTTTAGCTGCGGCAAGAGAAAAGGGCCTTGTCGGTATGGAAGGAAAGGATTATGTGGTAAAGGATGGAGATGTGATACTGTTCAGATTCAACGTATAGAAAGAGATTTTCTTAATAATATTTTTCCGGAAGGTGTCAAAACTACATGTAGTGGTTTCGGCGCCTTCTTTTTATATCCCGACTCAACATATGGGGCCGCGACAATCCCCCACTTCGCTCCACTCCTAGAAAATTCGGCATTTTTCCGAGATTTTTTATGAAATTCAGGCTTGATTTTTTACAAATGCAGGGTTATTATAAGCACGTAGTGGTGGAAAGTGGTAGATGGTGGTAGGAAGTAGTAACAGGATATGTTCACAGGAGAGTATAACCACACAATCGATCCGAAAGGGCGCCTGATCGTCCCGGCAAAGTATCGCGAAGAGCTTGGGGAAGCCTTCATGATAACGAACGGAAACGACGGATGTCTGAACATATATCCCGAGAAGGCGTGGGAAACCTTTCTTGAAAAGTTACAGCATCTGACCAATACCGAAGACAAGAGAAAGATCGTTCGTGCGTTTGTATCCAAAGCCAACAGGGTCGAGGTGGACAAACAGGGGAGAATACTCATACCACCCGCATTAAGGGGATATGCGGGGCTGGAAAAGGATGTTGTCCTCGCCGGTGCCATCGACAAGATAGAGGTTTGGGATAAGAAAAGATGGGATAAAGCGAACGATACGGACGATATTAATGTCATCACTGAACGCCTGGCGGAACTCGGACTTTCCATTTAGGGGAAAAGGAAGGTGCAATGGTGGGATTTGATCACACACCGGTTCTGCTTCGGGAAACGATCGAAGGATTACGCATACAGCCTGAAGGGACCTACGTGGACTGCACGTTAGGGGGCGGCGGACATTCATCGGTAATTCTCGGAAAACTCAACGATCAGGGGAGATTGATCGGTATAGACCAGGACGGGGCGGCAGTTGCAGCCGCCGGGGAACGTCTTAAAGGATTTACAAATGTCACGATAGTACGTGACAATTACTGCAACGTAAAGCAGGTGCTTGACGGATTGGGGATCCAAAGTGTGAACGGCTTCCTGCTTGATCTGGGAGTATCATCATATCAGCTTGATACGCCTGAGAGGGGATTTTCTTATAAGAGCGATGCGCCTCTCGACATGAGGATGGACGACAGAGGCGCCATGACGGCGGCGGACATAGTGAACAACTATTCGCAATCTGACCTTACAAGGGTCATAAGAACTTATGGGGAAGAGAAGTTCGCTGCCAATATCGCCCGTCACATTACAGCCGCCAGGGAAGGCGGTCCAATTAAGACAACAGGACAGCTTGTCGAGATCATCAGGGCTGCGATACCCATGAGGGTTCAAAAGACCATGGGTCATCCGGCCAAACAGACATTTCAGGCGATACGCATTGAACTCAACAGGGAACTGGCGGTACTTAGCGATACTCTTGAGACTATGATAGACCTTCTCGCACCCGGCGGAAGGATCTGTGTCATCACTTTTCATTCGCTTGAAGACCGGATAGTCAAGAATATATTTAAGGATGCCCAGGACCCCTGCACATGCCCGCCGGATTTTCCAAGATGTGTATGCGGGAAAGTCTCAAAGGGAAGGATAGTTACGAAGAAGCCTCTAATTCCCGCGGAAGAAGAGATAAGGTCCAATCCCAGAGCCAAGAGCTCCAAGCTCCGGATCTTTGAAAAGGCATAAAACGGAATATTTTGTAAAAAACTTTGACTTTTACACAAGATATAGTATACTCGGAAAGAAGGTGTTTTGGTGGCAGGAAATGCATATGTATATGGAAATACAGCAAGAGCCCTTCGACCAATAGAACAGGAAAAAAGATCATACAGAAGACCCGCACCAAAAGGCCGCAAGAGTGTTGACAGGGATACGGTCATGAATCCCGGTTTCATGCTCTTTATGACACTGGCCATGGTGCTTACGGGGATTGTGTGTGTACAGTATATCCGGGTGCAGTCTTCACTGACGACTTATGTCAATCAGATATCTGCGATGGAGATAGAACTTCAGGGACTGCGTGCGGAAAATGATGATTACGAGAGCCGTATAAAAGGTGCGATCGGTCTTGAGGATATCAAGAAGCGTGCCATGGACGAACTCGGAATGACTTATGCGAGCGATGATCAGATCGTTGTCTATAGCAGTGACGGAACCGATTATGTCAGACAATACGTCTCTCTCGAATAGGGATTGTTTTGGCTAAAAGGCAGAGAAATACAGCAGGAAAGTTCACACAGCAAATGTCGATAAAGCTGGCAGTATTGTTCATCATGATACTGGTGGCTTTTGGCTTTTTGGGGATAAGACTCTTTATCATCAACCGTGACAACGGTGAGAAGTATAAAAAAAGGGTATTGTCCCAGCAGTCCTACGACAGCATCACGATCCCGGCCAAGCGCGGAGATATAGTCGACCGCAACAACACCAAGCTGGCCGTTTCCCAGAAAGTCTACAACGTATGCATAGACAGCAAGACCCTCAACAAGGATGAAGGGGCCGCGATAGAGGGGACCCTGACAGCCCTGTACTCGACCCTGATCGAGTTCTCCTATACAAAAGACGAACTCAGGTCCTATATATTATCCAATCCGGACAGCCAGTACAGGATCATAGCCAAAAAGCAGAACTATGAGACCGTCAGCGATATCATGAACATGGTCAACAATCCCGACACTTACCCGGACTTCAAAGGGGTCTGGCTGGAGGATACATATGTCAGACAGTACCCCTATAATTCGCTCGCATGTGATGTAATAGGCTTTGTCCAGGGGGATAATGAAGGGGCATACGGCCTTGAGGAGTTTTATAACGATACACTTGTTGGGACCAACGGAAGAGAGTACGGCTATCTTAATGATGACGAAAACCTTGAGCGTACCCTCAAGCCCGCTCAGGACGGGAAGACGCTTGTCACCAGCATAGATGTGAATATACAGTCAATAGTTGAGAAGAATATCCTGGCCTTTAACGAAGAACACAAGGACGAGGCAAGACCCGGGGCCGGATCCAGCAACACAGGGGTAATAATCATGGACCCCAATAACGGTGAAATACTTGCCATGGCCTCTTATCCGACCTTCAACCTCAACGATCCCAGGAACACGGACGGACTGGATGTCGAGGTGGATCTTGATCCCGAGAAGTTCGGCGGGATAGGGAAGATACTTGAAGGAAATGCCGATCTTGAAGGCATGGACATAGGAAACATGGATGATGCCCAGATAGCAGAGGCCGTCAGAAAGATGGCCGAGGAGGGCGATAAGGAAGGTGAGGCGCCAAAGACGGATGATGCCGGCATCGACATCAGCATAGGGGATGATGGCGGGATGGAAAACGGTGCCCTTGCCGACCCCGAGCAGGAAGCCGAGGAGGAAGAAGAGCAGAAAGAAGAGCAAAAAGAAGAGGAAGCCGGGAAAGAGGAAGATCCCTATGCCGGACTAACCTATGCCGAAGCCTACGAGAAAGCGCTTGAGGATGCCAAAATGGAGGCCCTCAATGCTCTTTGGAAGAATTTTTGCATCAATTCGACTTATGAACCGGGTTCTACCATGAAGCCCTTCACCATGGCCACAGGTCTTGAAGAGGGGATACTCAAGGGAGATGAATCCTACGTCTGCAACGGCGTAACGGAAGTGGGCGGCCATCAGATCCACTGCAGCAACCGTTTGGGACACGGGACCCTGACTTTTTCGGGGGCTTTAGAACAGTCATGCAACGTTGCCTTCATGAAGATCGGGACCACCATCGGTAAGTCCATATTCATGAAATACAACCAGCTCTTTAATTTCGGCCTTAAAACAAATATAGATCTGACCGGAGAAGCGCTTACAAATACCCTGGTATTCGATATAGATAAGATGACCCCGACCGACCTTGCCATCTCTTCGTTCGGTCAGGGCTTTAACGTTACCATGATCCAGATGATATCGGGCTTCTGCAGCCTGATAAACGGCGGATATTATTATAAGCCCCATGTGGTCACCAAGATACTCGATTCCGCGGGCGCAACGGTGGAGACCGTTGAACCCCGAGTGATGAAGCAGACGGTATCGGAAGAAACAAGTGAAAAGATCCGCGACCTGTGCATAGCGGTCGTCGACAACGGAACCGGTAAAAGTGCAAGACCCGCGGGATACCGTATAGGCGGCAAGACCGGTACCGCAGAAAAATATCCCCGTGGAACGGAAAACTATGTTATATCCTTCATGTCATTTGCACCGGCGGATGATCCCAAACTTGTCTGCTATGTCGTTATAGACGAGCCCAACGTTCCTTATCAGGCCGTATCCAAATATGCGGCCGTGCTCAACAAGGACATACTGACTGAAGTCCTCCCTTATATGGGCATATTCCAGACCGAGGAGCTGTCGGATGAAGAGAAGGAAGAGCTTGATGAGAAACGTCAGGATTTCTCGAAAGGCTCATCAGGGGATGAAGAGGAAGGCCAGGCCGCAGAAGGTGAGATAATCGTCGACCAGGAAAAGACGGAAGAGGAAAATACCGAAGGGGCCGACAGCGCCATAACCTTTGTGGATGAGAACGGGAACGAGCTTGATGAGAAGGACACGACGGACAGGGAAGTACAGGTGGATCCGGAAACGGGATATGTGATCGATCCGACAACAGGTATACTGCTCGATCCCCAGACCGGGGCTCCCGTAGATCCGACGGTCACGGATCTTCAATAGATAAGAGTATAAGCTTTACATCATGAGTGAACCAAGGAAAAAGAAAAGATCCAAATATTTCTTCGATTACACGATGCTCTTTATCGTGGTATTTCTGCTGCTCTTCGGACTTGTAATGCTCTATTCCACAAGCTCCTACGAGGCAAATGTCAAATTCGAGGATCCCGCCTTCTATTTCAGGAAGCAGGCCATAGCATCGGCTATCGGGGTGGCTGTCATGCTGGTCATGATGCTGATGGATTATCATCTGGTGCAGAAGTTTGCCCTTATAGCCTACGGGGTTTCCCTTGTGCTCATCCTCCTGGTCCTTACTCCTCTCGGCTATGAGGCCGGTGGTGCAAGACGGTGGCTGAACCTTGGAATGTCCCTTCAGCCCGCGGAGGTGGCAAAGCTTGCCCTTATAGTATTCTTCGCTTCGGTCGTGACCAAGTTCCAGGACAGGATAAAGGAGAAGAGGGGTTTTATTTTTGTCATAGTGCTTGCGGTACCCCATGCCCTGTGTGTCCTTACCATCACCCAGAACTTAAGTTCCGCGATCATAATCTTCTGTATAGTCCTGATGATGCTCTTTGTGGCGACACCACAGTACAAGGAGTATTTCGTAATAGCCCTTATAGCTGCAGCGGTTGCCGTGATAGTAGTACTCCTTGTCAAGTACGATTATCTGCCGGCCACCATGTCCTACAGACTGGCAAGGATAAAGGCCTGGCTGGATCCCGAAAGCTATGCTGCAAATAAAGGTTTCCAGACCCTTCAGGCCTTATATGCCATAGGGTCGGGTGACTATTTCGGAAAAGGCCTGGGCCAGAGCATACAGAAGCTCGGGTATCTTCCCGAGGCTCAGAACGATATGATCTTCTCCATCATCTGTGAGGAGCTGGGGCTCTTTGGAGCAGTGGCCATCATATTGCTCTTTGTGCTTTTGATCTGGAGATTTATGGTCATAGCCAACAATGCATCCGATATGTTCGGTGCCCTCCTTGTTGTGGGTGTGATGGCTCATATATCCATCCAGGTCATACTCAACATAGCGGTCGTTACCAATACGATACCCAATACGGGTATAACCCTGCCATTTATCAGCTACGGCGGCTCATCCATAGTTTTTCTGCTTGCCGAGATGGGACTGGTCCTTTCCGTCTCGAGGAGCATACGCGTGGAGGGGTAGTCTATGATCGGAACGCCGTCTGTGCTCAGGAAGAACAGGCTCATAAGGACCCTGACGGTCCTTGTGATACTGCTTGTGTTGATCCTCGGGACCTGCATATTTCTCTGGTATGAGTATTCTGTAACGAGTGTTACCGTAAAAGGCAGCTCCCATTACACGGATGATGAGATAAAGGATATGGTCTTTACCGTACCCTATTCATATAACTCGATAGTCCTGTCCCTTATGTACAGGGACAAGAGCATAGAAGATATCCCCTTCATCGAGAAGATGGATGTTGATATAGTAAACGCCAACTCGGTCGTCATAAACGTATATGAGAAGGCCATAGCCGGTTATGTGGAGTATCTGGGTCATTACATGTACTTTGACAAGGACGGCATAGTGGTAGAGAGCTCAAACAGGATCATAGAGGGGATCCCCTTCGTTACGGGGCTGTCATTTGACCATCTTGTACTTCACGAGCCCCTGCCCGTAAAGAAGCCTTCCGTGTTTCTTACCATACTGAACGTAACGCAGCTTCTGGGTAAATATGATATCACTACCGACAGGATAGCCTTTGATCCGGACGAAAGGATAACCCTGTATTTCGGCAATGCAAGGGTACTTCTGGGAACAGACGATTATATCGATGAGAAGATCAACGAGATGCACCTCTTACTGCCGCAGCTGCAGGGGTATTCGGGCACTCTTCATATGGAGAATTATGTAGGCGAGGAGGTCAACTTCTCCTTCGACAAGGACAAGGATCCCAATGAAGTAAAAGAGGACCCGGAAGGCGAAGAAGAAGAGGAAGGATCGCAGACCGGAACGGAAGAAACAGATACCGGAGAAAAAAATGAGTAAAAAATGCAAAAAATTCGCATATTTTGAAAAAAAGTGTTGATTATTCCAATGAATGTATTTATTATATGCTTGTATGGGTTTACGTAATGTTGTTAACGTAACAAATTGCGGTCTTTTTTTTGTACGATACAATAAATATATGAGGGATAGTTTAGTGATTGTAAGGAGGAGTAAGAGGTGCTGGAGATTAAGAACAATGAAGTAGAAGCTGCAGCAAGAATTCTTGTCGTCGGGGTCGGCGGAGCCGGTAACAATGCGGTCAACCGTATGGTTGAAGAGAATATTGCGGGAGTTGAGTTCCTGGGTGTCAATACGGACAGCCAGGCTCTTAAGATGTGTAATTCACACAGACTCCTGCAGATCGGTGAGAAACTGACGCAGGGTCTTGGAGCCGGAGCGGTTCCCGAGATCGGAGAGAAGGCGGCTGAGGAATCGGCAGAGACTATAGCTACCGCGATCAAAGGTGCACATATGGTGTTTGTAACATGCGGTATGGGAGGCGGAACCGGAACGGGTGCGGCTCCGGTAATAGCCAAGATCGCCAAAGAACAGGGTGCTCTTACGGTCGGTATCGTTACGAAACCTTTCAGATTCGAAGCAAGAAAGCGTATGGAAAATGCCATCGGCGGCATTGAAAAGCTTAAACAGAACGTAGATACGCTCATTGTTATCCCCAATGACAAACTCCTTGATATAGTAGACAGAAGAACAAGCATGGCTGATGCTCTCAAGAAGGCCGATGAGGTTTTGCAACAGGGTGTCAGAGGTATAACCGATCTTATAAATGTCCCTTCACTTATCAACCTTGATTTTGCAGATGTACGTACTGTTATGCAGGATAAGGGAATAGCTCACTTGGGTATCGGTAAGGCCAGCGGAGATGACA
>JAILLI010000224.1 GCA_024693225.1 Lachnospiraceae bacterium | reverse complement strand
GCCAATATCATCGCCGACCGGATAAGCCGGATGATAAGAGACGGATACCCTGTATCTGACAAGGAAAGAAAAGAGATAAGGCCGGTAGGCTTTGGAGACTTTACGATCCTAGTCCGCACACTTAAGAAGTACGAGACCGTATTTCGACGGGTATTTGCCGGAGCAGACATACCGCTTGCCGTAACGGGCCATGAAGGATATTTCCAAACTGTGGAGATCCGGACTGCCCTGGCCTTTTTACAGGCGGTCGATAATCCCTTAAATGACATAGCCATTGCGGCGGTTGCCCTGTCCGGCATAGGAGGCTTTACTGATAAGGATATGGCAGAGCTTACGGCCGAGGCCGGATCGGATATATGCCTCTATGAGAGGATAAGGTCAAAAAGGGAAGATACGGATGAACTGGGGACCCGGTGCGCCGCCTTCTTAAGCCTTCTTGACAGATATAAGGCCATGTCGGTATATACGACCGTTCACGGCCTTCTTTCCGACCTTATAGATAATGTATACGGTGATATAGTAAAGGGCATGAACAGGAGTGTCCAGAGGATGGCAAACCTTGAGATGCTCCTGTCCAAGGCAGCCGATTACGGCAGGACCAGCTTTACGGGCCTCTACCAGTTCGTACGCTACATGGACCAGATAAGAAAGTATGAGATGGACGACGGGGAGGTATCCCTGTCCTCTGGAAATGATGCATCCGTAAAGCTCATGACCATACATGCGTCCAAGGGACTTGAATTCCCCGTATGCTTCCTGGCAGGGATAGAAAGGGGAAGAAATACCGGAGACGAACAGGGCAGGCTTCTTGCACATCCCCTGTACGGACTGGGAATAAACTATACGGACCCTGACCGCAGGATATATGGGACTACCCTTCCCAAGGAGCTTATCAGGGAAGCGAACAGGAGGGAAGCCGTTGCCGAGGAGATAAGGCTCCTGTACGTTGCCATGACAAGGGCAAGAGACAAGCTGATCATGGTCGGATGCGGGGATGGAAACTCTTTTGGCAAACCTGTCAGGCAGGCGGGGTCATGGGACAGCTACCTTGATATGTTAAATGCGGCATATGGTCCGGATGGCTTTAAGGATATCGATGTCTCCTGTGTCCTGCCGGAGGATCTTGTGTACGGAAGACTTCGCGAGGTCATGGACAGGGAGGAAAGTGCCGACAGCCTGATGGGGATCGTAAGGGATCATGAGCGTGGCAGGAAAGAAGAAGGAGATCGCAAGGTTCCTGAATTCCTAAAATATGCGGCAAATAAGTACCCCTATCCCATAGACAGGGAACTTAGGCAGAAACTGTCGGTCTCAGACCTTAAGCACAAGGCTATCGAAGAGGAGATAGCAAGGGGACTTGAGCTGGCACCGGACGGTGAGCAGCTCTTTTCCGAGACGGAACCTGACAGGTATATACCCGCCTTCATGAGGGCCGAGGGTGAGACCGAGAAGGGAGGGACCTTCTACGGCAGCGCCTTTCACAGGATTATGGAGTTGTGGGATTATTCAAATATGCATATTTGCGAAGACGCGCCCGGCGACCATAAGACCGGTGATGATGAAGAAGGCCTATCCATGAGGGATCCGGTCAGTTCAGGCATGGTCCGCGGGTTTACGGAGAAGATGTGCAGTCTTCATCGCATGAGCAGGGAGCAGGCCGATGCCATAAGACCTGATGACGTGGCTGCCTTTCTCAACAGTGCACTTGGCAGGCGGATGAAGTCTGCCGCGGATGCAGGGAGACTGTACAGGGAGCAGCCCTTTGTCATAGGAATGCCTCAGGGAGAAGAGACGGTTCTGGTCCAGGGTATAATCGATGCCTATTTTACTGTGGACGATGGGATCACCATAGTCGATTACAAGACTGACAGGGTCAGTGACGAGGAGATGCTGGTAAACAGATACCGGGCCCAGCTGGAGTATTACGGTATGGCCCTGTCACAGATAAGGGGTCTTCCGGTCAGGGAACTGATCATATACTCAACACGTCTGAGAAGGGAAATAAAAGTGACGGTTGCGAAAGATAGGCGTATTTGATACTATTTGGTAGTATATGAAGGGATACAGGAAAGAACAAAAGTACATAGTCGGTGACGATCTGCTCGCCGATGTGGCAAACCGGATCAGCCCCCTTATGAGGCGGGATATCCACCAGAAGGGGGACCATTACAGGGTCCGGAGCATCTATTTTGACAGTCCGACACTTGAGTGTTACCGCCAGAATATGGCGGGAGTATCCCCCAGAGAAAAATACAGGATCAGAACATATGACTGCAGCTGCGATACCATATCCGCCGAGATCAAGATAAGGCACAGGGATGCCATATCCAAGATGACAGCCCGCATCGGCAGGGACCTCTATGACAGGCTGGTCTTGGGGGACCGGGCAGAGAGGATAGAGGCACTGCTGGGCCTTACCGGAGAGGATAAGGGATCGGAGAGGGTATTTGAGAAGTACCTGATGCGGATCATGAACGGGATGTACCGGCCGGTCTGCATCATTGATTACGAGCGCAGCGCATATGTATATGATATAGGAAATGTCAGGATCACCTTTGACAGGAACGTGACCGTATCGGAGGACTTTG
>JAILLI010000222.1 GCA_024693225.1 Lachnospiraceae bacterium | reverse complement strand
GAGGAGAACTCAAATGGGAAGGATTGTAACTTTTGGAGAGATAATGCTGAGGCTTGCGCCTAACGGCTACTACAGGTTCTTTCAGGATGACCAGCTGCAGGCCACTTTCGGAGGCGGGGAGGCTAACGTATCGGTTTCTTTGGCCAATTACGGGATGGACAGTGCCTTTGTGACAAAGCTCCCGGAACATGCCATAGGACAGGGTGCGGTCAACGCCCTCAGATATTTTGGAGTTGATACGGGCTTTATAGCAAGAGGCGGAGACAGGATAGGGATCTATTTTCTGGAAAAGGGCGCTTCCCAGAGGGGCAGCGTATGTATATATGACAGAGCCCATTCGGCCATATCGGAATCTTCCCCCTCGGATTATGACTGGGATGCCATATTTGACGGCGCCGACTGGTTCCATTTTACGGGTATAACACCGGCCCTTGGGGAAAATCTCGTTAATATATGTCTTGATGCCTGCAAGGCGGCACATGCGCACGGGGTAAAGATCAGCTGTGACCTCAACTACAGGGGAAAACTGTGGACAAGGGATCAGGCAAGGGCAGCCATGACAAAGCTCTGTGAATATGTCGATGTGTGCATCTCCAATGAGGAGGATGCCAAGGATGTGTTCGGTATAGAAGCGGAAGGCAGCGACATCACCGGAGGAGTCCTCAATACGGAAGGATACAAGTCGGTTGCAAAGCAGCTTGCGGACAGGTTCGGATTTGAAAAGGTAGCCATAACCCTGCGTACCTCCATATCGGCAAATGACAACGACTGGCAGGGTATGCTCTATGACGGCAGCGATTACTGCTTCTCCAAGCAGTATCACTTACATATAGTTGACAGAGTGGGCGGCGGAGACAGCTTCGGTGCAGGCCTCATATACTCCCTGGTAAACGGCTTTGGAACTCAGGATGCGATCGAGTTCGCCGTAGCGGCCTCTGCCCTCAAGCATTCGATCGAAGGAGACTTTAACAGGGTGAGCGTATCAGAGGTCAAAAAGCTTGCCGGCGGCGATGCTTCCGGAAGAGTTCAGAGATAAGGAGCAGGATATGAAACAGTTTATGGATGATGATTTTATACTGGAAAATGATACCGCAAAGCACCTTTTTCATGACTATGCGGCAGATCTTCCCATAATCGATTATCACTGTCATCTGTCCCCGCGTGAGATATATGAGGACATAAGATTTGACAGCCTGGGCGATGTATGGTTCGGGGGGATCCAGAAGGACGGGTCCTGTTACGGGGATCATTACAAATGGAGACTGATGAGGTCTGCGGGCATGAAGGAGGAGATCGTAACCGGGAGAGATGACGAGCTGGCCAGATTTAAGGGCTTTGCTGATGCCTTAAGCCTTTCCATAGGAAATCCCATGTACCACTGGTGCCATCTTGAACTCAAGAAATATTTCGGGATAAATGAGCCCCTGACAGCCTCAAGTGCCGGGGACATCTGGGACAGGTGCAACGATATCTTAAAGAAGGACCCGGATATGAGCGCAAGAGGCCTTATCAGAAAGAGTAAGGTGGCATATGTCGGAACGACCGATGATCCCATAGACAGCCTTGAGTGGCATGAAAAGATCGCAGCCGATAAGAGCGTTGATTTTCTCGTAAGACCTTCTTTTAGGCCGGATAAGGCCATAAACATCACCAAGGAAGGCTTCGCCGATTACATAGGAAAGCTGGCGGTATCAGTCGGCAAGGAAAGCCTTAAGAATACAGAGGAAGTTATAGACGCCCTTCTTCAGAGGCTTGAGCATTTTGCGAAATGCGGCTGCGTGGCATCCGATCACGGACTTGATTATATACCTTTCAGGCCACTTCCCATGGAAGTCTGTGACAGGGCTTTTGCGAAGGCAATGGCAGGTGAGAGTGTAAGTATCGAAGAAGCCGAAGGATATCAGACAGCTCTTCTTATAGCTCTCGGCAAGGCGTACAGCAGACACGGTATCGCGATGGAGCTTCATTATTCATGCCTTAGGAACATGAACGAGAAGATGTTCAAGCTCCTTGGCCCCGACACGGGATATGACATGATAGCCCAGAATACATGCGGAGGAAATATCGCGAAGCTCCTGTCGGAACTTGACAGAACGGATGAGCTTCCCAAGACCATCGTCTTTTCCTTAAATCCAGCAGATAATGAGCAGATAGGAACCCTGCTCGGATGCTTCCAGTCATCGCTCGTTCCCGGAAAGATCCAGCACGGGTCTGCCTGGTGGTTCAACGACAGCAAGGGCGGAATGGAGGATATGATGAGATCCCTTGCGGGACTTGGAATACTTGGAAACTTTATCGGTATGCTGACCGATTCGCGGTCCTTCCTTTCCTATACAAGGCATGAATACTTCAGAAGGATAATGTGCAACCTTATAGGCGGATGGGTCGAAAAGGGAGAGTACCCTTCGGATGAAGAGACACTCAAAAGGATAGTTACCGGCATATCGTACTATAACGCCAAGAGATACTTCGGGATCTAGCTCCGCGCCTGCCGAAGGTGGTTCAAAGAAGGGAGAATAAAGATGTTTGACGAGATTTTGACTGCTGTTCATGATATAGGGATCGTGCCCGTTATCGCAATAGATGACGCAAAGAAGGCCGTACCCCTGGCAAAGGCACTGGTTGCCGGAGGACTTCCGGCTGCCGAGGTCACTTTCAGGACCGATGCTGCCGAGGAGGCCATAAAGGCCATAGTCGCAGAGGTTCCGGAGATGGTAGTGGGCGCCGGTACGGTTTTGACATGCGAGCAGGCTGACAGGGCCATAGCAGCGGGCGCACGTTTTATCGTAAGTCCGGGCTTTAATCCGGCAGTGACCAGGCATGTTCTTGACAAGGGCGTGTGCATGATGCCCGGTACGGCAACAGCCGGTGAGATGGAGCAGGCCATGATGATGGGACTTGATGTCGTCAAGTTCTTCCCGGCGGAGCAGAACGGCGGTGTAGCCAAGCTCAAGGCCCTTGCAGGCCCCTACAGGAAACTTCGCTGGATGCCAACCGGCGGGGTCAACACGGACAATCTTGCCGAATATATGAGCTTTGACAAAATAATCGCCTGCGGCGGTACATGGATGGTCAAGAAGGATCTTATCGAGAATGAAAAGTGGGATGAGATAACCTCCATATGCAGAAGCGCCGTAAAGAAGATGCTGGGACTTGAACTTCGTCATGTGGGTATAAACAGTGAAAACGAAGAAGAGGCAGCAAAGACGGCCAAAACACTCTGCGCCCTCTTCGGTCTTGACTATAAGCCGGGAAACAGCTCGATCTTTGCGGGCTCTGTCTTTGAAGTCATGAAGTCTGCCGGAAAAGGAAAAAACGGTCATATAGCTCTTGCGGTGTCAAACGTTGACAGAGCCATATTCCATCTGGGCAGATGCGGAGCATCCTTTGATGAGACAACAAGGGCAAAGGATGACAAGGGAACCAAGGTCATCTACCTTGACGGCGAGTTCGGCGGTTTTGCAATACATCTTGTAAGGAAATAGAAAGAGATTCCTATGGAAAGACTGAATTACCGGGTGCTCGAAGAGAGCGGATACAGCGGATACATACTGAAGGACGCACCGGAGAAAGTGCTGCAGTTCGGTGAAGGAAACTTCCTCCGGGCATTTGCGGATGATTTTATAGACATACTGAATGAGAAGGCCGCATTTAACGGAAAGGTCGCCGTCTGTTCCCCGAGAGGGAACAAGCGTGGTGAGGAGATCAACGTTCAGGAAGGGCTCTATACCCTCCTCCTTCGAGGCAGGAACAAGGGTAAGATGACAGAACAGATGAGGGTCATCTCCTGTTTATCCAGGTGTATAAATCCCGTTACGGATTTCGGTGCGCTCATGAGATGCGCGGCAAATCCCGACCTTCGTTTCATCATCAGCAATACGACCGAGGCAGGTATAGTATATGATCCCACCTGCCGCCTTACGGATGCACCCGCAGGAAGCTTTCCGGGAAAACTGACCCAGCTCCTGTATGAGAGGTTCAAGTACAGGCTTCCCGGTTTTATCATCCTGTCATGCGAACTTGTGGACCGTAACGGCGACAGGCTCAGGGAATGTGTGGAACAGTACATAAACAGCTGGGGTCTTCCCGAAGAATTTGCGGCATGGGTAAGACAGTCCAATACCTTCTGTTCGACCCTTGTCGACAGGATAGTCCCGGGTTATCCCAAGGATGATGCGGAGGATATATTTGCCACCCTGGGCTATAAGGATAAGCTCCTGTGTACAGGAGAGATATTCGGCACATGGGTCATAGAGGGCGATAAGAGTATCCTGGAGGAACTGCATGCCGATAAGGGAGATGTCCCGATAATCGTCACCGACAATATAGACCTCTACAAGAAGCGTAAGGTCAGGATATTAAACGGTGCCCATACATCCATGTCACTCGCTGCCTTTCTTGCCGGCTGTGACACTGTGGGCGAGTGTATGAAGGACCCTGTCATAAGGGATTTCATCAGCAGGGCTGTTCATGAAGAGATAATCCCCGTGCTCGATGACATTGACAGGGAGGACCTTGAAGAGTTTGCATCGGATGTTGCCGACAGGTTTGCAAATCCCTTCATCGCCCATAGTCTTCTGTCCATAGCCCTCAATTCGACAGCAAAGTGGAAAGCACGCGTCATGCCCACGGTAATTGAATACCATGACAGGTTTGGCACTCTCCCGAAGCTTTTGACCTTTTCCTTTGCGGCCTACTTAAGCTTTTATCACAGAGGACGTGAACTCATGGAGAGGGGCCTTATGGGCACAAGGGATGATATGGATTACATCATCAATGATGACAGGGATATCCTTAAGTTCTTCTATGACCTTCGCGATGCCTCAGCCCATGAGCTGGCAGAAGCCGTAACGGGCAATGAGGACCTGTGGGGTACGTCGCTTAAGGATCTTGACGGGTTTGCCAAAGAGGTGGAGGAATACCTTATAAAGATCGATGAAGCCGGTATATATGAACTTATGACAGAACTGGTGTCGGAAAACAAAGAGGCATGATTTGGATACCATAAAGATAAATGAAACCGATAATGTGGCAGTTGCCTTAAAAGATCTGGAAAAAGGAAGCTGCATCAGTGTCAGCGGCAGGTCTGTTACACTCGCGGAGGATATAAAAAGAGGCCATAAGATAGCCCTGGAAGATATCCCCGAAGGATCACCGGTCATTAAATACGGTAACAGGATAGGCCTTGCCACATGCCACATCACAGGCGGAAGCCATGTACACGTTCATAACATGAGGACATCTCTTTCCGAGCACGCCGAATATGTATATGAACCTGTATCATGCCCGGGACCGGGACATTCGGACAGGACCTTCATGGGATACAGAAGAGACGACGGAAAGGTCGGCATCCGTAATGAGATATGGATAATACCGACAGTGGGCTGTGTATCATCAGTGGCACAGAAGCTGGCATCTTCCTGTCAGGACCTTGTAAAGGGTTCAGTAGACGGCCTCTACTGTTTTACACATCCCTACGGATGTTCCCAGATGGGTGATGATCATGCGGTAACAAGAAAAGTACTTGCGGCTCTTACCCGCCACCCCAATGCCGGCGCTGTCCTTATCCTTTCACTCGGATGTGAAAATCTCACCATGGACCAGTTCAGGCAGGAGCTTGGAAGCTGGGACCATAAAAGGGTGAAGTTTCTGACCTGCCAGGAGTCGGAAGATGAGCTTACCGAGGGAAGAGCCCTTCTTAAAGAGCTGGCAGACTATGCGGGAGGTTTTTCGCGGATACCGGTACCCGTTTCGGAACTGACGGTAGGCCTTAAATGCGGGGGAAGCGACGGCCTGTCAGGCATTACGGCCAATCCTTTAGCAGGAAGGTTTTCAGACAGGCTCATATCCATGGGCGGGTCGACCATTCTAACCGAGGTTCCCGAGATGTTCGGTGCCGAATCTCTTCTCTTTAACAGGTGCCGCAGCAGGGAAGTATTTGATAAAGCAGTCGCCATGGTGGAGGATTTCAAGCGATACTTCACAAGCCACGGGCAGGTGGTATATGAAAACCCCAGTCCCGGCAACAAAGAGGGTGGGATAAGCACTCTTGAGGATAAATCCTGCGGCTGCGTGCAAAAGGGCGGAAGCGCACAGATAGAGGATGTCTTAAGGTATGCGGATACTGTCGCGGTCAAAGGTCTGTCCCTCTTATCGGGACCGGGAAACGATCTGGTATCGACCACGGCACTTACGGCAGCGGGCGCTCATATGATACTTTTCACAACGGGACGCGGAACGCCCTTCGGGGCTCCGGCACCTACGGTGAAGATAAGCTCCAATACGCACCTGTATGAAAGCAAGCGGGGATGGATAGATTTCAATGCCGGCACTATAGCTGACGGAGCGAACAGTATGGATGAGGCGGCAGATGCTCTTGCGGAGCTTGTGATCAGCATAGCGTCCGGAGAGCAGACCCTTTCGGAGAAAAACGGTTACAGAGAGATCGCCATATTAAAGGACGGCGTAACACTTTGAAGATAAAAAATGGGAGGATGGCATTATGGAAATGACTATGAGGTGGTTCGGGACCGGATTTGATACCGTGACCCTTAAACAGATCAGGCAGGTACCCGGGGTTACCGGAGTTATCACCACTCTTTACGACACAAAGCCGGGAGAGGTATGGACGCGCGAGAAGATCCGCGCCCTCAAGAAGGAAGTCGAAGATGCGGGACTTCATATATCCGGTATCGAATCGGTGAACATCCATGATGCGATCAAGACAGGGGTGCCCGAAAGGGATGAGTATATAGACAACTATATCGAGACCCTCCGCAATCTTGGAGAAGAAGATATACATATGGTCTGCTACAACTTCATGCCGGTATTCGACTGGACAAGGTCAGAACTTGCCAGGAAACGGCCTGACGGATCTACCGTCCTTGCATATTCGCAGAAGGCCATAGATGCCCTTGATCCTGAGACCATCTTCGACAGTATCAAGAATGACGCCAACGGAGCCGTCCTGCCCGGATGGGAGCCCGAGCGTATGGCTACGATAAAGCAGCTTTTTGAGGATTACAAGGATGTATCCGAGGAAAAGCTTTTTGAGAATCTCAAATACTTTCTTGAGAAGATAATGCCCGTATGTAACGAGTATGATATCTACATGGCCATCCATCCGGATGATCCTGCATGGAGCGTGTTCGGACTTCCCAGGATAATCATCAATCTCGAGAACATCCAGAGGATGATGAAGATGGTCGACGATCCCCATAACGGCGTCACATTCTGCTCGGGTTCATACGGAACGAACAGGAAGAATGACCTGCCTTCCATGATAAGGGCACTCAAGGGAAGGATCCATTTTGCACATGTAAGGAACCTTAAGTTCAATTCGGACGATGACTTCGAAGAGGCCGCCCACCTGTCAAGAGACGGGGACTTTGACCTCTATGAGATCATGAAGGCTCTCTACGATATAGGATTTGACGGCCCCATCCGTCCCGACCACGGCAGGATGATATGGGATGAAGTGGCCATGCCGGGCTATGGCCTCTATGACAGAGCCCTTGGGGCTACCTACTTAAACGGCCTGTGGGAAGCCATAGAGAAGAACGATCGTAAAAGGGAGGGATGATGTCATGAAGCTTGTTCAGATAAACGATGAAGCGGTCAGAAAGGAATTTAAGGATAAAGGATACAGCCTGCCCTCATATGACAGGGACCGGGTAAAAAAGCTTACCGAAAAGGAGCCGGCCTGGGTCCATTTCGGAACCGGGAACATATTCCGGGCCTTCCCGGCGGCTGTCCTTGACGGACTTCTTGAGAGAGGGGAATACGACAAGGGTGTTATAGCTGTAGAAGGCTTTGATTATGACATAATCAGCAAGGCATACAAGCCCTTTGATGACTTAAGTCTTCTCGTTACCCTTAAAAGTGACGGAAAGATAGATAAGAAAGTTATCGGTGCCGTAACTGCATCCATGACGGCCGATACCGGAAGAGAGGAAGACTTTGCGGCCCTTAAGGACATATTCCGCAATCCCTCGCTTCAGATGGTCAGCTTTACGATAACGGAGAAGGGATATTCCTTAAACGGACCCGACGGATCTTTGTCACGGGTCGTACAGGACGATTTTGACAATAAGTGTTTCCCGCCCAAACATCTTATGGGAAAGATGGCCTATCTCCTGTATGAGCGTTATCTTGCAGGCAGGTACCCCGTGGCCATGGCCAGCATGGATAACTGTTCCCACAACGGGGACAAGCTGAAGGCAGCTGTCCTTGCCTATGCGGACAAATGGGAAGACCAGGGTCTGGTTGAAAAAGGATTTACCGCTTATCTGCGGGATGAGTCCTGTGTTACCTTCCCTCTTTCCATGATAGACAAGATCACGCCGAGACCTGACAGGGAAGTTGTAGAAATGCTCAAAAAGGACGGTTTCGAGGATACCGACATCATCGTTACCGACAAGAATACATATACGGCTGCATTTGTAAATGCAGAGGAGACACAGTATCTGGTCATCGAGGACAAGTTCCCCAACGGACGGCCTCCTTTTGAAAAGGGCGGTATATACTTTACCGACAGGGAGACTGTTGACAAGGTGGAGAGGATGAAGGTATGCACCTGTCTCAACCCCCTTCACACGGCTCTTGCCGTTTTCGGCTGCCTTCTTTCCTATGATCTCATATGGAAGGAGATGAAGGATGAGGATCTGTCGTCATTCGTCAGGAACATGGGCTACAGCGAGGGTATGCCGGTCGTGACGGATCCCGGTATCATAAGGCCCGAAAACTTCATCGATGAGGTCCTTAACAAACGTCTGGTCAATCCCTTCATGCCCGATACGCCGCAGCGTATAGCCTGCGATACCTCGCAGAAGCTTCCGATCAGGTTTGGAGTGACGCTTAAGGCTTATTCCGATAAGGGAGAGGATCTTAACAAACTGAAATACATACCGGTCGTCCTTGCAGGTTACCTCCGGTATCTCACGGGCGTTGATGACGGGGGAAGCGACTTTGAGCAGAGTCCCGATCCTCTTCTTAAGGAATTATCTTCAGTAATGAGCAGCTACAGAGGCTTTAAGAGTGCAAAAGCAGAGGACTTAAGCCCCATTCTTTCAAGAACCGATGTGTTCGGGATCGATCTGTATCAGGCAGGACTGGCAGAGAGAGTGACCGCACTCTTTAATGAGATGAATGCAGGCCCCGGCAAGGTCAGGGAAGTACTCCACAAAGTAAATGGAAAATAAGACCAAACTCCTTAAGAATGAAATGAACGATAAAACCAAGCTCTTTCTTGACAGGTTCGTAAAACGTGTTAAGGCGACCCCTCCGGGGGTCTGCCCTATCGCGATCCAGCTTGCTTTTCTCCAATGCGCAAGGAGCCAGTCCTGCGGTAAGTGTGTTCCGTGCCGGGACGGCCTGGAACAGCTCGAAAAAATGCTCCTTGCCATACTTGAAGGCCGGGCTGATATGGATACTTTCCTGGCTCTTAAGGCCTTAGGTGCCATGATAAGGGACAGTTCTGACTGTGCGATAGGTTACGAGGCCGCAAGCCTTGTACTTGAAAGCTGCGAAACATTCAGGGAAGAGTATATCAGCCACATCCGTGATCATTCCTGCTTATCTGAAGTGGGCCAGAAGATACCCTGTATCTCAGCCTGCCCGGCACATGTCGATATACCGGGATACATAGCCCTGATATCGGAACACCGTTATGCCGAGGCCATCAATCTGATAAGACAGGATAATCCTTTTCCTACCGCATGTGCTTTCATATGCGAACATCCCTGTGAGGAAAAATGCAGGAGAGATCTTCTTGACTCCCCTATAAATATCAGAGGGCTTAAAAAGTTTGCCGTAGACCAGATCGCTGCGGACCATGTCAGGATACCACGGTGCAATGTTGCAACGAGAAAGAGGGTAGCCATAGTCGGAGGAGGCCCGTCCGGCCTTACGGCAGCCTATTATCTCTCTCTCATGGGACACAGCGTGGAGGTATTCGAGGCCCGCTCCCGCCTTGGCGGAATGCTGCGCTACGGAATACCCAATTACCGCCTTCCCAAGAACAGGCTGGATCAGGATATAGATGCCATATTATCCACGGGAAACATAGAGGTGCATCTTGATACAGCGGTCGATGCCAAAAAGGCCGATGAACTCGAGAAGTCTTATGATGCTGTATATATAGCCATAGGAGCCCAGAAGGGGAAGAACGTCAGAATAGAAGGGGCCGATGCCAAGGGTGTATTGTCTGCCGTTGATTTTTTAAGTGATATAGGAAACGGCAATATACCGGACTTTACGGGAAAGCGTGTGGTCGTGGTCGGAGGCGGCAACGTGGCCATGGATGCTGCCCGCTCCGCCATAAGATGCAGGGCCGAAGAGGTTACGGTCATATACAGGAGAAGACAGGTGGATATGACAGCCCTGCCCTCGGAAATACAGGGTGCCATAGAAGAAGGGGTTGAGCTTCTGACATTGAACGCACCAAGGAGCGTCCGTGTGGAAAAGGGCAAGGTCGCCGGTTTTGTCATGCAGCCCCAGCGTACAAGTGAGTACGTTAACGGACGGCCCAGTGTTACTGCGGCCAATTCTCCCGAGCGTGAGATAAGGTGTGAGATCGTACTCCTTGCCATAGGACAGGATATAGATACGGGGCCTTTTGCAAAATATACCATAAATTCTTCAAGAAAAACCTTTGAAACAGAGGATACCACCAGGATAAAGGAAAGTGAGAAGGTCTTTGCGGGCGGTGACTGCGTATTGGGACCCGCCACGGTGATAAAGGCCATAGCTGCGGGAAAGACAGCGGCTCTCAGCATAGATGCTTTTCTCGGGTATCACCATAAGTACCTTGAAGAGATAAGCATCCCGGATCCTAAGGAGAATAACAGAAAGCATTACGGAAGAGTGCATCTTACGGATATTTCCGCACGGGAGAGAAAGAAGAACTTCGACCCCGTGGAAAACGGCATGTCTCTTGAAGAGGCAATGCAGGAGTGTGATAAATGTCTTCGCTGCGACCATTTCGGCTGCGGCAGTGTAATAGGAGGCAGAGTCTGATGCTTAAGATCACAATTGACGGCACTGAGCTTGAAGCCCGGGAAGGCCTTACCATTCTTGAAGCAGCCGCGCAGGCCGATATAAAGATCCCGACACTCTGCTATCTTAAGGATGTTAACGAGATCGGTGCCTGCAAGATCTGTCTTGTTGAGGTTGCCGGTAGGGATAATCTTGTAACGAGCTGCAATACAAAGATAGCGGACGGCATGGTCATAGATACCCACAGTCCGCGGGTCCTTGATGCAAGAAGGGAAGTACTGAACCTGATACTGGCACATCATGATGTCAGGTGCATCGTATGCGGAAAAGCCGGAGAGTGCAGCCTGCAGGATCTGGCCAGGGAATACGGGATTGAGATGTCCAAATATGAGAAGACGGTCCATAAGGCCCTTGTCAAGAAGGACAATCCTTTCCTTACCTATTACCCGGAGCTGTGCATCAACTGTCAGAGGTGTGTGTCTACCTGCCATAAGGTCACCGGGAACAAAACGCTTAAGAACAGGAAGCTTGGAACCATCACACTCATAGATGCACCCTTTGGTCCCGACTGGAAGGAAAGCGGATGTGAGAGCTGCGGTAACTGTGCCCGGGCCTGTCCGACAGGGGCGCTCATAGCCAGGAACCGGAGCAATTATCAGGTAGGAAGGGTCAAAAAGGTGTTAACGACCTGTCCTCACTGTGCCACAGGCTGTCAGTTCTATCTTCTGGTCAGGGAAAATACGATCGTTGATGTCGAGCCCGCAGACGGACCTTCAAACAAGGGTCTTCTGTGTGTCAAGGGAAGGTTCGGCTCATTTAACTTCGTTCATTCGCCCGAAAGGCTCAAATATCCCCTGATCAGGAACAGGGAAACAGGTGCCTTTGAGAAAGCCACCTGGGATGAAGCCATGGATCTTATAGCTGAGAGGTTTTCCGGGATAAAGGAAAAATACGGCCCGGATGCCCTGGCCGGTTTTGCCTGCTCGCGGTCGCCTAATGAAGACTGCTACATGTTCCAGAAGATGGTAAGGTGTGCCTTCGGGACAAACAACGTGGATAATTGTGCAAGGGTATGTCATTCGGCCACGGTATCCGGTCTTGCCATGACCTTAGGTTCCGGTGCAATGACCAATCCCATAGGGGATATCACGGGGGATGTTGACTGCATCATGCTCATAGGGTCAAATCCCGAAGAGGCTCATCCTGTCATAGGTATGCAGATAAGACAGGCCGTTGAACGCGGGACCAGACTGATCGTTGTGGACCCCAGGGATATAGGTCTGTCCAAAAAGGCGGATGTCCATATCAAGCTCCGCCCCGGTACAAATGTTGCATTTGCCAACGGCATGATGAACGTGATCATAAATGAGGGACTTGCCGATGAGGATTTCATAGCCTCAAGGACCGAGGGCTTTGAAGAACTTAAGGAAATAGTCATGGATTACACTCCCGAGAAGGTGGGCAAGATCTGCCACATAGATCCCGACCTTCTGCGGGAAGCAGCCCTCATGTACGCCAAGGCGGACAAGGCTCCCATCATATACTGTCTGGGAGTTACCGAGCATTCGACCGGTACCGAAGGTGTGATGTCCATGTCCAACATGGCCATGCTGGTCGGAAAACTTGGCAGGACCGGCTGCGGGGTCAATCCCCTGCGCGGCCAGAACAATGTTCAGGGTGCATGCGATATGGGTGCTCTTCCGACGGACTTTCCCGGCTATCAGAAGGTTACCGATGAGAAGGTCATCGACAAGTTCGAGAAGGCCTGGCAGGTAAGCCTCAACAAAAAACCCGGAACATTTGCCACGGAAGTCTTCGGTAAGGCCATAAAGAAAGAGATCAGG
>JAILLI010000100.1 GCA_024693225.1 Lachnospiraceae bacterium | reverse complement strand
TCTTTTGTCACCTTTGGATCATGACCGGCTTGTGCTCATAGACAAACTGTAGGGCCAGCGACGACGGATCCCCGTAATAGGCATCGCACATACGGGCATAGCGTCTGTTTTCGGAAGGCGGCAGATCTTCTATATACTCGCGGAAGTTTGACACCTCAAATCGTCGAAAGCCAGTAATGGCTTTATTATTTTGAAAAATTCATATTTTGTGTATTGCGTATATGCGTATATGGCGGTATAATATACCCATGGATACCACATTTTGGGGAGGTCGCATATGCGCTTAATGAAAGGAAAGTCGAAAGACCCGACATATCATGTGATTAAGGATGTCCGTCGCAACGGAAAGAGAAGCTCCGAGATCGTTGAGAATCTTGGACACGCAGATGAGATCTGCAAGAAGTATAACGTTACAGATGCGGACGCCTGGGCTAAGGAATATATCAGAAAACTCAATGAAGATGAGGCTGCAAAGGATCATAACGTCCTGATAAATTTCAAGACGGACGCTAGTATCCCGATGGATAAACAACTGTCATTCAATGTGGGATATCTCTTCCTGCAGCGCATCTACTACCAGCTTGGTCTTCCTACTATCTGTAACAAGATCAGAAAAGAAAACGGATTCACATATGACCTTGATTCCATCCTGTCACGAATGATATATGGTCGCATACTATATCCGTCATCAAAACTCTCCTGTTATGAACAATCTCGGGGGCTGATGGAGCCTCCGAAGTTTGAACTTCACCAGATATACTGGGCTCTGTCTGTCATATCCGAAAACTCTGATCTCATACAGGCAGAACTGTATAAACGATCAAAGAAGATTATAAAGAGAAGCACCGGAGTGCTGTTCTACGACTGCACAAACTTCTTCTTTGAACTCGAAGAAGAATCCGGAATAAAGAAGTATGGTGTCAGCAAAGAGCACCGCCCAAATCCGATCGTACAGATGGGATTGTTCATGGACAAGTCAGGTATACCGCTTGCATTCTGCATCAACCCCGGAAACCAGAATGAAACACTCTCACTTAAACCTCTCGAACAACAGATAATGAGAGATTTCGAACTGTCAAAATTTGTCATCTGCACCGATGCCGGATTATCTTCTGATGCAAACCGCAGATTCAATAATTACAGTGAAAGAAGTTTCATTACAACACAATCTATAAAGATGCTGAAGACAGAATTCAAGGAATGGTGCCTCGATCCGACGGGGTGGCAGCTTGAAGGGAGCACGAAAACATATGATATCTCAAAACTCGAAGATACCGAAGAAAACAGAAACAGGATCTTCTACAAGCAAAGATTGATCGAAGGCTGGGATGAAGAAAGAGACATAGCCTTCGATCAGACACTGATAGTAACCTATTCTCTCAAATATAGGCTATATCAAAGAAATATCAGAAAAGGTCAGATAGACCGGGCGATGAGATACATGGAGAAGCCTTACAATGCTGATCGCAGATCACAACTGGATGCAAAAAGGTTTATAAAAAAGACTGCATTTACAAATGATGGTGAGATAGCTGAAAAAGCTCTCTACGAAATAGATCAGGATATCATAGCTAAAGAGGAGAAATATGACGGCTTCTATGCCGTATGTACAAACCTTGATGAAGATCCCTGGACTATAGCAAAGATCAATCATGACAGATGGGAGATCGAGGAATCATTCAGGATAATGAAGTCCGAATTCGAAGCCCGTCCAGTTTATCTTCAAAGAGACGACCGGATCGAAGCACACTTCCTTACATGCTTCGTCTCTCTAATGATCTATAGAATACTCGAGAAACAAATGGGTGAAAAGTATACCTGCGAAGAGATAATCAAAACTCTGCGGAGCATGGATATGCGTGAAGTAAAGGATGAAGGATACATTCCCTGCTATACAAGAACCGAACTTACTGATGCCCTACATGAAAACTCCGGGTTCCGAACAGACTATGAATTGCTGACCAGAAAATCCATGGCAGGAGTAATAAGGCGTTCCAAAGGCCTTTAGACGGTCACTTTCAGATAAAGGCTCGACGGGAGCGAAGCGGAGGTCGAGCTTCCTTTTCAGAAGGATATACGCACTTCACGTTATAAACTACAAATGCCCCAACGCCTGATAAACACAGGCTTTGGGGCACTTTTACTCTCTTCAAACTGTCAAAGATGGTATTATACCACAGCATAACCACAATTTCCACTATTTTCGGCATTCACATGCCTTGGAGCTTTTTGCTTTCTTATTCCTTCGCACTATCTGACCGTCACTTTGATCGTTTTCCTGATCTTGCCGGCAGAAACCGTGACCTTGCATTTGCCTTTCTTTTTCGATGTTATGGTCAGCTTTCCCGTCTTACTGCTAAATGAGGCTGTGGCGATCTTCTTGTTACTCGAAGACGCTTTAATCTTCTGTCCGGTGGACAGGGCATTCGGTGTTGCCTTGACTGTTATCACAGTCTTTTTGTTCTTCCCTTTAAGGGTAACCTTACCCTCGGATACCGTAAGCTTTTTGGTTACGACCTTACCGGTCTGAACGTTGACCGTAAATTTCTTTGTAAGCCCACGTTTGGTCTTTACCGTGATCGTGGCTTTTCCGGGCTTTATTCCTTTTATCTTTATCTTCTTGCCGCTCTTTACTGCAGTGGCAACGGCTTTCTTACCTGATCTTACGGATCTGATGGAATCATTGGTGCAGGTTGCTTTTATAGCTGTGGATGTCTTACCCTTCTGTATATAGAGTACCGTATCGTTAAGCTTGATACCCGGAACCTTGATCTTGCAGGTGGCTGTCTTTCCGTTGGAGGTCCTTGCCCTTATGACCGCAGTACCGGCCGCCTTGGCTGTTACCTTTCCTTCGGATGATACGGTTGCAACCGACTTCTTGCTTGTGGACCATGTGACGGTCTTGTCAGCTGCGTTATCCGGTGTGATCGTCACCTTCAGCTGTAAGGACTTTCCGGGCTTTACGAAGGCTTCTTTTTTGTTAAGCTTTATTCCTGTCACCGGATTGTCCGGATCATCTTTTCCGTCATCCTCAAGGCTCTTGAAAGCGCTGATCAGATATTCCGCACCCTTGACGTTCTCACGGGGTACAAAAGTGACGGTGAGATTGCCACCGGCATCAGAGTGAAGCTGGTCCACATACAGTAGATTATCCGCGGCATAGAAGTCAAATGCTTTGACTGATCTTACATAATAGACATTATACAGCGTGTTTGCCTTAAGGCCCGTGAAATTACGGCTCATGTTCCCGACACCGCCCGTCTCATCCGGAACGGCTCCGTCTTCATCATACATGCCTTCGTCTGAGTACACAGAAGATCCATCATTTCCGGAACCGGACACATTCTTGGGTGAAGCGTTAAAGGTGACATTTATGCCAACTCTCGTATAATTCGCAACTTTTCCCATCACAGCTTCAAACTGTTTCTTTGAACCTCCGAAATAAACATGCAGTTTTCCTCCTCCGGCTCCATAAAAAACATTCTCCTGACCGGCGCATTTCTTTATTCCCTTTGGTATGTATATCTTCTTTAATCCTTTGCAATTCCAGAATGCATATTCTCCCAGGACCTGAAGGCTATCCGGCAGGACAATATTGCTGATCGAACCGCAATCCTTAAATGCCTCCTTCCCGATCTCTATCAGTTTTGAAGAAAGCCCGACAGTCTTCAGTGCAGTGCATCCATCAAAACACCTCTCCGGTATTACCGACTGGTGGGAAATATCAACCGATCTGAGCGCGGTATCACCGTAGAATAATAATGATCCCATCTGAATATCCCTGGCCGGAAGAGTGATATCCGTAAGGGCCGTACATTGGGCAAAGGCTGCCATATCCAGCTTCCAGATGCTGTAGGGCAGATCGATCTGTTTTAATGACTTGCATTCATAGAAGCAGTGATGACCTATACTTTCCAGTTCTCCGGTCAGTTCCACATTCTTCAGTGAAATGCATCCGCTGAACATATTATCGCCAAGGGCGTTTATGCCTGATGGTATATGAATGCTCTGCAGGCTCTTACAATCTTCAAAAACCGTATTACCCAGGTGGGACAGATGATGCGGCAGACGGACCTTTGTAAGCTTCGGACTTCTTATAAACACACCACTCTGAATATTGTTTACGCTGTCCGGGACATAAACGGATGTGATATTCGCCTGATCTGCAAATGCCCACGTTGCGATACGAACCACTTTGTAATTTGTTTGTTTGCCATCAGATGATGTATATGTATATATCGAAGGGATCTTTACCGCCGCAGAGTTTCCCTTATACCTTGTGACGTCTGTCTCTTCCCCTCTCTTCAGATCCGTCCAGTATCCGGTATAGAACTCTAATTCGTCCTTGCCTGTATCCGGCATCTCGGCCATCTTGGCATATTCCTTATCCTCTTTCAGATGCGGGCATTTTGTCCAGCCGAAATCCTGAAACATAAGAGAGTAATAGAAGTCAGTGATAGGGATCTTTACATCCAGCATCGTGTATTCAAATGTGAGATTTCTGTTGTTCAGAAACGATGCCGAAGCGCTCAGTGACAGCCTGCCGTATAGTTTCCCCGCAACACACCGGTTTCCGCAAAGATGATCCTCGGATTGATTGGTGGACATGACGGCATTCGCTTCCACTCCGGCCTTGGCGGTTAGACCCGCATTGGCAAACTGTTCGCAAAGTATATTAACCTCAGGCTCCATTGAGAATCCCAAAAAGAGCGTGATCTCACCCTTTATCTCGCCCGCCAGCTCGGGCGATCTGGATGTATTGGTGATACCGCTTTTTCCATCCACCTTGAAACCTGCTCCTCCGGTCAGAGTTCCGCTCATTTCGAATGATGCGGACAGTTCTGCAATAAGCGAAGGCGTAAACTCGATGAATACTCCGGGAACCGGTGCCACTATGAACTTGCCGAGTTTTATGCTCCCCTGCAGATGTCCACTGGCCTTTAAGCGGAGGCCCGCGATATACTCAATGTTAATCTCCATATATTGATTCTGCGGGGTTATCTCTACCTTTGCCTTTACAGCCGAAGCAAAATCCACAACACCGCTAAGCGTAACATTGTTTGCGTCATCACCAAACTTCTTATCTATAGCATAAGAGACTGACTTGGTGGTTTCTATGTCAATACCTTCTCCGAATAATTCATCAGGATCCGTCTCTTTTGCCGCCTCATCCGCCGACAGGCTTTCCTCCCCTTCTTCGGGATATTCTTTGAGCAGCGCAGATCCTTCCTGCCCTGTCATGGTATTTCCCTCGTCCACCACGGTTACACCCGGATCACAGCCGGAGTTATCCACAGTAGTTTCATCCATGTCACCTTCGGATTCTATCTTGACATAGTCAAATGCCTGCTCCATCTCAACCGTATCGGAAGTTATGATGACAGTCGTTCCGGCTGTGCTTATCGTCTTTACCTTTACGATGATGATCTCGCCGTTTTCTTTCCTGAATGCGGCTATATCACCGGTCTTTAACCCGGTAACACTGCTGTCTGCGCCTGCGATCTGATACTGGTTGGTCCCGTTCTTTGTGATCCTGTTTTTTTCCGCTTCTTCCGAGATCTGCTTAACCCCTGCATCATAGACAAGGAAGTTTGTACTCGAACTATAATCAAGATTAAGGACACGACTGCTGTCATAGTCGTTTATCGTAGACTTGCGGAGCTTCTGCATGTCCTCGGTATATTCCGGAGATCCAAAGGCACTGCAAAGCGGTGCCTTCTCGTATGTATCTGCCAGAAAAGCCTTAACATAGAAGTATTGGGGCATATTTGAAATATCTATGGTCACACTTGCTTTTGTATCGACTCTTTCGACTTCTTTACTTCCTGATCCCAGAAGCTGTTTACCATCCTCAGTATAGATGCACACGATCAGAGTACAGTTCTTTAATGTCTCATACTCGACATTAGCAGTAGAACCCGAAACGGAAAGAGATCTGATAAAGCATCCGTTGTTCTGTTCCTGCTCGGCAAGTTTCCCACCAAGTTTATCCGCCAGCATCTGCCCTACAGATCCGTCACCTTCTACTGATAGTTCTCCCTGGGAAAGAAATGCCTGATCTGCATCAAGTTGATCCGTAAGGATCCCGTCTGCAGCTTCATCTTTAAGCTCCAGCTTTTCTTCTTCCGGTAACAGCTCCATTACCTGTTCCGGGGCTGCTTCATCCGCCGACTCATTTACTTCATCCTCTGTCAGCGTCTCATCAACGACAAGTGTTTCTTCATCATCCGAGGGGATCTGTGCCGCGAATACGACCGTCCCCTGAGGTAATATCATGGACAATACAATAGTCCATGACAGCATTGCTGCTATGATCCTTTTTCTTCCCATATGCATTCTCCTTTATGAGTTTTGTACAGATACTATATAGTTGAGTATAGATAGAAATTGGGAAATGCGATAGAGTCATCTTTGTGACATGGGGCGAAAAAGGTGACAAAAGGTGACAAAAAGAACCTTCCTTTTGTCACCTTTGGATCATGACCGGCTTGTGCTCATAGACAAACTGTAGGGCCAGCGACGACGGATCCCCGTAATAGGCATCGCACATACGGGCATAGCGTCTGTTTTCAGAAGGCGGCAGATCTTCAATATACTCGCAGCCGTCCATATCCGAAAACCTCCTCTTTAATCCCATAAAGGCTTCCGAAAGGGGTCTTCCCAGGTATTTTTCGGTTTCCTTACAGCACTGCGTTATGAAGATCACCCTGATCCTGTCTGCATTCTGTTCGAATATGGCAAGATTATCCCTTATCTTATCTATGGCCCTGTCTTTGTTCTCGGCAAGATAGCTTATGGA
>JAILLI010000203.1 GCA_024693225.1 Lachnospiraceae bacterium | reverse complement strand
GCGGGCGTTCCTTTGAAACACTCTATATTGATCTTACTTTAATATGATTTTCCTAGCCTGTCAACACAATTATCTGACTGCGATCTTCATGATTTGCTGACTGCGATCCTCTTCTATTTGCTGTCTATGATCCTCTTCAGGTTTTGGGCCGCGGCATCCCATGACAGCTTGTCTAATGCATCTTCAGGAGGAGCTACAGAAGTATGAAGAAGACTTTCAATGTCAAGGTCATGATCGTCAGGATCGAAATACCTGACCGAATCCCCGCAATACTCATGTATGGAGGGAATATCAGCTGCAAGAACACTCACTTTGCATGACAGAGCTTCCAGGGGCGGAAGGCCTGCTCCCTCACAGAAAGACGGAAAGATAAAAGCCCTGCAGTTCATCATCAGCGCTTTTGCCCTACCCTCACTGATCCTGCCCAGGAACATGACATTGTCCGGCGGGACGCATTCTGACCCCAGTCCGCGGTTCATGGCACCGGCAAGAAGAAACAGGCGGTCGGAATCTCTTTTCGCGGCTTCAATAATAAATCCGAAATTCTTATGGGGTGAAATGCTTGAAAGAGAAAAGTAATACTCTCCCCGTCTGATAGCCGGATATTCTTCAAAGATATTTTCATCCTCCCGGATATCGCGATAATGCTGCCATCCCGGGTTTATGATCTCCATTTGTATCTTACTTCCAAAGGCTTTCCTTATATCTTCCCGGGTAGATTCAGACGGTACGATCACCCGGTCCGATCTTTTTAACAGCCTTTTGACATTCCTTAAATATACCCCGTCACTTGTCCCGTAGAAGGCGATCGGAATGATATCATGTATCATATTTATCCCACCGCCGAAGAACGGGCACCTGTTAAAAAGGTTCACTGTGATCCTTTGCGGCAACAGCTCCAAAAGGTCAATGAACATCAGATCCCACCCGCGAAAATAGGGTAACGCCGTTCTTCTTACCCTTATCCTTTTCAGATCTCTTATCCTTTCATAGCATTCTTTATCCACATTATGAGGTATGACCAGAACATATCTGTCCTTCTCGGCGATCTTGTCCAGGCTCCTGACCATCTCCAGCAGGACCCTGTTCATTCCATCGACACGCAGATATAACCGGCTTCCGTTTATGCAGATCTTTTTCATCATCTGTTTCCCGTTTCAATCATCACAGAACTTCTTCCTGATCATTTTTATGACTTTTTCGATCCTTCTTTTGGTCTGCCATCTTCTGAATTCTCTTTCTCCCGAATAGTAATTCAGAACGCCCCTGTTTTCCTCCTGGCCTGCCAGGCAGTATCGGGCTTCATGCCCCGGGGAGACAAACTTAAGACCGCGTCGGTATGGATTGTAGAGTTCTTCTGCAGTGTCGGGAAGCGGGAACAGGTCTTTTGAATACAGATCCTTCCTTACAAAAAAGGCATTCGCACCTGTCAGATTTGTTCCGACAAGGATGTAGCCCTTACTGCGGCCAAGTTCTTCCATGGCCTTAAGAGAGGCCCCCTGCCAGTCGGTTTTATCCCATACATGCTTACTGTCATAAGCCTGCTTCCAGCTGATATCCGGCGGAAACTTCCCGTTATACTCTACGCAGACAAGCCTGGGGCTTATGGACCTTACAGCCTCCCAGACATACCAGTCATTACCGTCGATATCTATGCTGAGAAGATCGGGCGGATCCCCTGCCTGCCTGGCATTTCTGTTTCTTACGATCAGGCCGTCTATGTTTTCCCGGGTGATAAATGCATTTACCACCTTGAGCTGAGCGTTTTTTATAACGGGTCTGAAACTGTGTCCGATCTTCCTGCACGAGGCTTTATCTCCCTCGATCCACAGGCCGTGCCAACCCCGGTGCAGAAGTAAATGCGAATTACTTTCAAGTCCGCCTCCGACCCCGAACTCGACAAACTCTTTTGTTTTGGTCCCTATCCTGCGAAATATCTCCCGGATGATCCCGTCCTCATCATTCTGTGAATATACCTTATATCCGAAGTTTTCAAGTGCCGCAGGATCTTCCATGCGCTTTTTCGTAAGTTCATTCCAGTACAGTCCCCCAACGATCATCCCTTCTGGTCCGAATTTATGATCCATATCAACCGATCCCTCCAAGTATCCCTTTGCTTACTCAATAAAGTGCCTTTACGACCTGATTATCTGCCTGACAAATGAAAGTGCTTCCTTCATATAGTCTCTTTTTACCGCATACATGGCAGCCGGTACCAATACAGCCAGCAGGCAGGTGCAGACCGCGCCCCGGCCGATCATTCCCTCTATGCCTTCACCGGGAACCCGGCCACAGATGTACCGGGCTATGACACATATGGCCAGGGTTATTACCGTATACAATACCCTGTTCATATAATACTCTCTTCTTCCCCGTCCGAAATACTCCTTAAAGAGCAGGTTCGTGATGCCTATGTAATTGACCGCCAGAATGGATATACAAGGTGCAAGGACTATCCCAGCTATTCCAAAGAATTTTCCGAGCGTGAACATGAGGGCGATCACCAGCACCGCTTCCGCGATAAAGATCCATCTTGCCTTCCACCAGTATCCCAGAGCGGAAAAATAAGCATTCCTGACCTCCGCCATGGCCCTTATGTGAAAATACAGCACAAACAGCATCATTACCGGATCGGCCAGCATCAGGTCTTCTCCCATCCACAGTCTCATAAAAGGCTGGTAGAGGACCAGCATATATACCGTACAGGCCGTTGTGACCATGTTATGCAAGAACTCCATTTTGGTGAGATTCCGGTAGTTTTTTTCCACACTCTCCGAAACTATGCTGTTGCCTATGCTTGACATGATGGCCTTTGTGATCACCAGGAAAAATCCTATGACCGCATCATAGATGGCACAGTAATTTGAGTACTGTCCCGTCACATAAAGTCCCAGAAAAGAGGTGACCATTATGGTATTGAGCGAGTCCCTGCTGACGCCGAGTATGTTTGAGACGGAAAGACCCGCGACCTGTTTTCTGATATTCTTTCTGGTATCCTCATCTATGTCCCCCTGCGGAAAATAGTCCGGAAACTTCTTCTTTGACAGGATATCAAGGGCGATGTTATATGCGAGCGTACCCAGTATCAGGACGGTAAAATAGAGGTAAAAGCTCCCGAAGACGGCCAATGCCGCAAGCTGCAGACAGCTCTTTACGGCGTATATTATCATATATACGGTCTTTGTTATATCAAGACGCTGGGCCGCATTGAAGAGGGCCTCCTTATACATGAAGGCCATAAAGCCCATGGTCTTTTCCGCCAGAAAGAGAAAGTAGAGTATGTAGAGGTTTTCCCCAATCCGGGCGGTATCGCCTACAAGGCTCTTAAGCAGTGGACAGACGGCAACTCCGCCTGCCAGTATGACAAGTCCCACGATCCTGTACACCCGTCTGTAATAGGCCAGGATGCCCTGTACCGCCACAGTATCATTATCCTTGAGTGGCCTGTAAAGGTTGACGGTTATTGCTGTCGCAAAGCCCAGCTCGGCAAGGTTTAATATCTGGAAGATGGAAGTGAACACACCGGTAAGGCCTAAATATTCGACGCAAAAATACCGCACTGTCGCAGACTTCACCACAAGCGCAAAAACGGGATTTACGCAATTGGCAAGGACGCCCGCTATGATATTCCGTTTTGAATTAAGTATCCTGGTATCCATCCTTTATCTTCCGCCCGTTAATCTACACATCAGTTTCCCGGAAAAACGACACATCCTCTAAGACCCACACACACCGGAACTGCCGCACATCAGTTTTCCCGGAAAACCTTAC
>JAILLI010000191.1 GCA_024693225.1 Lachnospiraceae bacterium | reverse complement strand
CATGCTGCTTGAGAGGAACAACATTATATACCAGATGCAGGACTGCATGTATGAATCCTTTAAATGCTGCATCAGGGACTGGAAGTTTCCGGACGGGGAGTTGTCGAAGGCCTTAAACGGCAATGATGCCATATCGGACCTCGTGGTCGATTACGTGGCGTCCGGTCTTACCACGATCGCCAAACACTACGTTGGTAACCGGGACACCATAACTGCGCCCGTGCTCGAGAAGCTTATCTACGATATCTTCCGCGGCGGGTTATTTGAATGAAATGGTTTGCTGTTGAAGATATTTACTGTTGAAGATATTAAAAACGAAATGCTCGAAGTTGTCTTTGTGGATGACGGAGTACACTTCGATACGACCGGATACGATGCCCAAGAGAGCGATTTTGAACTTCTTGATGACGGCGGTATGGGCATTTCCATCATCAGGCAGACTGCCGCCGCCGTAAAGTACGAACGGGCCGATGAGAAGAATATACTGACACTTGATTTTGAAATTTAAGATGAAGCCCGATGTCAGTTTTCCAAGAGAAAGCTGTAATTTACATTTAGCAGGAAAACATGATGTGGGATGCTCCCGGCGAGGGTTATCCCACATATGATGTGGGATGCTCCCGGCGAGGGTTATAGGCCGGCTGCGTGAGATTCAAATTAAGAAAGCAGAGCAGCATGATAATAAACAATGTCCGGGTATATACAAAAGATTTTGTATTTGCAAAGAAGAACGTCAGGATAGATAACGGGATATATGAAAAGATAAGCGATGAGCCTATCCTGCCCGGACCCGGGGAACAGGTCCTGGAGGCAGAGGGGATGCGGCTTATCCCGGGCCTTACCGACATACATTTTCACGGATGTATGGGGAAGGATCTGTGCGACGCAAGTCATGAAGCCCTGTCGGCAATGGCTGCATACGAAAAAAGCATCGGAGTTGTCAATATATGTCCCGCCACCATGACTATAGCTTATGACAGGCTGATCGGGATATGCGAAATGGCAGCGGGCCACAAGGGTGGTCAGGATGAGGCGCAGCTTATAGGGATCAACCTTGAAGGCCCATTTATCTCTTCGCAGAAGGCCGGAGCCCAGGACGCCCGGCATGTCATAAGACCCGATGCCGGGATGCTTGAGGAACTGGTCGATGCATCAGCAGGGCTTGTAAAGCTTGTCACCATAGCACCTGAAGTGAAAGGGGCCGCCGGGTGCATAGAAAAACTATGCCACAGGGTCCATTTTTCTATAGGTCATACCTGTGCCGACTATGAGCAGGCTGCGGATGCCTTTGACAGGGGAGCTGACCATGTGACCCACCTCTATAATGCCATGCCGCCTTTTTTGCACCGCAGTCCGGGCCTGATAGGGGCTGCCGCAGAAAGAGATGACGTGTATGCGGAGCTGATATGTGACGGGATCCACGTGCATCCGGCTGCAGTACGGGCCGCATTCGGGCTTTTTGGCAGTGGCAGGATCGTGCTTGTCAGCGACAGTATGAGAGCATGCGGAATGCCTGACGGAGAGTATGAACTCGGAGGGATACCGGTCATAAAGAGGGGCAGGGAGGCAAAGCAGGCTAATGGAACTCTTGCCGGATCTGTAACCAACCTCTATGAGTGCATGACAGAGGCCATAAGGATGGGGATCCCGCCTGAGGACGCCGTAAGGGCAGCGGCATATAATCCACTGGCATCCATAGGACTTGAGAGATACTACGGGGTGATAGAGGAGCAAAGAAAGGCCTCGGCACTTCTTGTGGATAATGAATGGAAACCGGTTTCCACCTGTACCGGTTATTTGATATAATTTCCCTGATGGCAAACATGTAAAGAAGGGCTGAGTAAGCGCCTTGCCGGAAATGATCTCTGCCGGGCGCGTGGTTCATGATAAGGAGGCAATATGGCAAAAAGAATATATGAGGCACCTGAACGGATAGACCGGTACACGGCAGACGGTGTGCAAAAAGACCTGGAAGTCCTTATTGCCGAAGGGACGGATGAGCTGGTAATGGATATGACCAAAACGGATTATGTCAGTTCGGCAGGTATACGGGTGATCGTGTCGATAAGAAACCGTATGCAGGAGAAGGGAAGCTTTGAACTTTTCAACGTGTCCTCAAAGGTCATGCAGCTGCTTGATATCACGGGGTTCACAAGCTTCCTTACCATAAGGTGATGAATCTTTTTGTTGACAGATGGCCTGTCAGTGTGTATGCTGAAAAAAATCAGGAAGAGATACTATGAATACATTTTTAAAGACATCCAATTCATTTTTCGCCTTTACCTTTACGTCGGACCGATGTAAGGGTTATTTGTGATGAGAGATGTCGCAGATAAGCTTACAGGCGGTCCGGAAATGATAACCGGGCCGCTTTTTTGATGCGCAAGTGGAAGGAAAATGCATCGGAAAAAGGAAATAAGAGGAAATCGATGCGATTTCCGCAGGCAGGTGGAAGGAAAATGCATCGGAAAAAGGAAATAAGGGGAGATCGATGAAATCTCCAGGGAGGAATGTATATGAAAAAGATAGCCTACAGCGGTGTTCCGGGATGTTTCGCTCATATGGCCGCAAGGCAGCTGTACGCGGATGAGCTGTATGTGGCCTTTGAGGACTTTGGGGCTGCATATGATGCTGTCGTATCAGGCGGATGCGACCTGGCTGTTCTGCCCATAAGGAACAGCTATGCCGGTGATGTTGCGGATGTATCCGACCTTCTTGCCCGGGAAGAACTCAGGGTGGTTAAGACATACGATATGCCCATAGTGCAGAACCTTTTGGGGATAAGGGGTAGCAGGCCGGGCGATATCAAAACCGTTATAAGTCAGCAAAAAGCTCTTGAGCAGTGTGATGAATACATAAAGGCCCACGGATACAGAATCAGGACCTCGACAAATACGGCTGTTGCCGCAAAAGAAGTAATTGAGGGATGCAACATGTCTGTGGCGGCCATAGGAAGCCTGGAGACAGCAGCAACATACGGGCTTAAGGTGCTTGATGAGAAGATCAATTCAAGGGATGACAATATAACGACTTTTGCGGTCGTGGAAAAATGTGACTGAAGGAAACGGGGACCTATATTGGTCGCGCACGGTTTCCCATGAAAACCTGATATGTAGTCTGTAGTCCCCGCGACTTGGCTAATGCAGTTCCCGCGACTTGGCTAATGCAGTCCCCGCAACTTGGCGAATGTGGTACCTGACGTAAGGGTGGTTCAAAATAAAGGAGGAAAAAAAGATGGGAATGATGTATGAAAGGCAACTGGCGATACCGGCGGAACTCAAGGAAATGTATCCGCTCACGGCAAAGATGAACGAGACCATTCAGGAGCGGCGGGCCCAGCTGGTATCGATCTTTGAGGGAAGAAGGGATAAGCTGATACTTATCATAGGACCCTGTTCCGCGGACAATGAGGACTCTGTCCTTGATTACATAGAAAGACTTGTTCCTGTGCAGGAGAAGGTAAAGGACAAGATATTAATAGTACCCCGCATATATACCAACAAGCCCAGGACAAATGCGGAAGGGTACAAGGGCATGCTCCACCAGCCCGATCCCACGGAGAAGCCCAACCTCTTCAAGGGAATAGAGGCCACCAGACACCTGCACATGCGGGCGGTCATGGAGACGGGCTTTGCTTGTGCCGATGAGATGCTCTATACCGAAAACTATGCCTACCTTGATGACCTGCTCATCTATGTCGCTGTGGGGGCAAGGTCGGTCGAGGACCAGCAGCACAGGCTGACTTCGAGCGGGATAAGCGTACCGGTGGGTATGAAAAATCCCACATCCGGCGATTACCGTGTCATGATGAATGCCATAAGTGCGGCCCAGAACGGACACACCTTCATATACCGGGGCTGGCAGATCCATTCCGACGGGAACCGTCACGCCCACGCCATACTTCGCGGCTACACGGACCAGCACGGGTCCATGAAGCCCAATTACCACTATGAGGACCTGGTGAGGCTGTGCGATGTGTATGACGAGATGGACCTGTGTAACCCTTCTCTCATTGTTGACTGTAACCACTGCAATTCCAACAAGGATCCTTTTGAACAGAGAAGGATAATCAAGGAGGTCATCCATTCCGCAAGACATGACGGGAGGATAGCGAAGATACTGAAGGGATTTATGATCGAAAGCTATATAGAGGACGGTGCCCAGGAGCCGGGCGGCGGCATCTACGGCAAGTCCATAACGGATCCCTGCCTGGGTTGGGACAAGACCGAGAAGCTCATATACGAGATCGCTGAACTTGTCTGAACAGGATACGTGTACGCAGTGGTTACGCGGGGAGGGATCCTGTCCGCCAGTCAATCAGTTGACCTGCCTTGGCTATGTGGCGGGTGGCCGCAGGGATGCCACAAAGCGAGTTCCGCAGACGCGAAGGCTTTCCTGAAGCGTCGAGGACTGTTTGAGCGACTGGCGCCCTGTCGGACAGGACCCGCCACAGAGTGTACAGGATAACTATCTACAGGAGGCAGGACGTTGACATCCGGATGGCGAAGGAGTAGACTAGGTGGGATGAGCAAAGGCGCTTAGGGGTAACCCGAAGTGCCTTTTTTTGACGGCATGTTATGGGCGGTGTTTAAGGGAGTGCATATGGAGAGAAGATACGACAGGAAACTGGTGCTTGAAGACGGG
>JAILLI010000181.1 GCA_024693225.1 Lachnospiraceae bacterium | reverse complement strand
CGTCGACGGCAGGGTCCTCTTTAACAGCGGAGCATCCGTGGATATACCTGCCCGGAAGAGGAACATAGGATATCTTTTTCAGAACTATGCCCTTTTTCCCAACATGACCGTAGAGGAAAACATAAGAGCCGCCCTGCACGGAGCAGGCAGGGGACAAAAGAACAGGGACATTGAGGAGATTCTGGCATCTTTTGATCTTGCAGATCTCCGTCATCACATGCCCCATGAGCTGTCGGGCGGACAGCAGCAAAGGACCGCCCTTGCAAGGATGCTCTCATGTGATCCGGGACTTATCCTTTTAGATGAGCCCTTTTCAGCCATGGATACCTTCATGAGGGAGGCCCTCCGCCTGGAACTGATAAGGATCCTCGATAAGTATGACAGGACGGTCATCCTGGTCAGCCATGACAGGGATGAGATATACCAGATATGCGACTACCTGGTCCTGATGGATAAGGGAAGGCTTATAGCAAACGGGCCCACCAAAGAGATATTTGCGGCCCCGGGATCCCTTGCGGCAGCCCGGCTTACGGGATGCAAGAACATCAGCAGGATAGAAAGGCTTGGTGAGTACAGGTTCAGGGCCCTTGACTGGCAGGGCCTGGAGCTTGAGACCGACCGGCCCATAGGGGAAGACATTGGTTATGCCGGTATCCGGGCCCATGACTTTGTCCCGGAAGAGACCGGGGTAAACCTCATACCCGTGGGCAATGCAAGTGTCAGTACCCTTCCATTTGAATGGTATGTCATAACAGGGTGCGGCCTCTGGTGGAAGATCCCCAGGGCCCTGAGCGATGAGGATATAAGCGGGAATATCCCCCCCTTCATCCGGATACCGCCTGACAAGATAATACTCATGGAAAGGTAAACCTCCGGCAGGCGGTTGGTGCAGGAGGGGTTTCTTCTGAATAAATAAAGAAATACAGGTGAGGTAAAAATGAAAAGAACAATGAAAAAAACGCTTGTATTGGTGTCGGCCCTGCTTGTGGCAATGCTTGTACTTGCGGGATGCAACGTGTCTGTAAACGTAGTACCAAAGGCCGATGAAGGCGGGGATCCGGCAGAGGGTGCGGAGGATGTGACCCTTACCGTATTTGCCGCGGCTTCCCTTACGGAGACCATGGAAGAGATAGGGAATATCTACAGCGAGGCCCATCCCGACGTGAAGCTTATCTACAACTTTGATTCGTCCGGGACCTTAAAGACCCAGATAGAAGAAGGCGCCGAATGCGATATCTTCATCTCCGCGGCGCAAAAGCAGATGGATGGACTTTCCGGCTATATCGATGAGATCACAAGAAGAGACCTTCTCGAGAACAAGGTTGTCCTTGCCGTGCCGGAAGGAAACCCCAAGGGTATTAAGTCCTATGAGGATATGGTCGGGCATCTTAATGACAAGGATATCCTTCTGGCCATGGGAAACGAAGACGTTCCCGTAGGCCAGTATACGCAGAAGATATTTGAATACTTCGGACTTAGCGAGGAGGCACTTGCAAAGGACAGCCTTATCACCTACGGATCCAATGTCAAGGAAGTGACGACCCAGGTTTCGGAGGCAGCTGTTGACTGCGGGATCGTTTATTCGACGGACGCATTTTCCGCAGGACTTGAAGCGGTAGATACCGCCACGGAGGAGATGTGCGGACGGGTGACTTACCCTGCGGCTGTATTAAAGGATGCCGGGCATCCGGATGAAGCCAAGGCTTTCCTTGACTACCTTGGCACCGATGAGGCCGGAGCCGTATTTGAGAGTGTCGGTTTTACATGCCTTAAGTAAGGATAGAATGTAATGGATATGTACCCTCTGTACAATTCCATAAGGATTGCCCTGATCAGCACTGCCATAGTCCTGGTCCTGGGAATAGTTGCGGCGGACCTTGTGGTGAGGCTTCCACGCTTTGTCAAAGGTATCCTGGACAGTCTTTTCACCCTGCCCCTTGTCCTGCCGCCTACGGTCGTGGGCTACCTCCTGCTCCTTCTGCTTGGTCCCAAAAGGGTCATAGGCAGGTGGTTTCTTGAGACCTTCGGACTGAGGCTTACCATGAACTGGTGGTCTGCAGTCTTTGCCACTTCGGTGATAATATTCCCTCTCATGTACAGGACATCAAGAGGGGCCTTTGAGGCTTTTGACAGGACCTATGAGCAGGCGGGTCAGACCCTTGGCCTGGGAAAGGCTTATATATTTTTCAGGATAGTACTTCCCTGCTGCAGGACCGGGATCATAGCCGGGGTCATCCTGTCTTTTGCAAGAGCCCTGGGAGAATACGGGGCCACCATGATGATATCGGGATACACACCCTTCAGGACAGCCACCATATCCACCACAGTCTACCAGCTGTGGCGGACGGATAATGATGCGCTGGCGGCAAAGTGGGTACTTATCAATATCGCGATCTCGACCGTGGTACTTCTTGCGATAAATCTTGTCGAGGGCAGAGGAAAGAGGATACCCGGAAAGGAGAGGTCATGATGATAAGCTATAAGGAAGCCGTGGATCTTCTGGTGGGATATGCCGGGAGCGTTGGTACCGGGATCCTTGACCTGGAAGAGTGCTCCGGCCGTATACTTGCAGAGGATATCATAGCAAAAGAGAGTGTCCCTCACTTTGACAGGTCTCCTTATGACGGTTATGCTTTCAGGGCAGCTGATACTTTGGGGGCATCGGACCATACTCCCGTGACCTTAAAGGTGATTGAAAACATTAGAGCGGGTCAGATGGCAGAAAGTCCGGTTGAAAAGGGTACGGCTATCCGTCTGATGACCGGAGCCCCGCTGCCCGAAGGGGCTGATGCCATATGTAAATACGAGGATACCGACTTTACCGATGAGTATGTAAGGATAAAGCAAAGCTACAGGTCCGGCGATAACGTGATAAGGGCCGGTGAGGACATAAAGACCGGAGACAGACTTGCAGGTGCCGGAAGTAGGGTAGATCCGGGCCTTTCCGGAGTGCTCGCTTCCCTTGGCATCCTGTCGGTAAAGGTATATAAGAAGCCGGTCGCGGCCATCATCACAACGGGGGATGAGGTCACGGATCCCAAAGAGCCATTGCTTCCCGCCAAGATAAGAAACTCCAACCGCTATATCATAGGGTCCGCCCTTAAGATGATCGGATTTGAGACGGTATATACAGGCCATGCATCGGATTCTAAAGAGCAGATAAGCGGGCTCATAAAGAAGGCGGACGAGGTCTCTGACATCATAATATCAACAGGCGGTGTATCGGTCGGGGACTACGATCTGGTCCCGGATGCCATGACATCATGCGGCTATGAGATAATGGCCGACAGGGTTGATATGAAGCCCGGTATGGCATGTGCCTACGGCATAAAAGAAGGGAAAATGATGCTGGCTCTTTCGGGCAATCCCGCATCGGCGCTTACCAACCTTCAGTGCGTATGTTACCCCGCCCTGAAGAAGATGGCGGGATATGCCGTATATGAACATGAGATAACAGACTTCATCATAGACCATGAGATCAAAAAGACCGGGGGACATACTTCCCGCTTTGTAAGGGGATGCAGCCGGATAGAAGACGGAAAGCTCTGTCTTAAGGCTGCAGCCGCCCAGGGAAATGTGGTCATATCATCTGCCGCGGGAGCCGATGCCTACGGTATCCTTACAGGGATGAAGGGACCTGTAGCGGCAGGAAGCGCCATCCCCGGGTTTCTGATATATCGCTGAGGTTATCGAAAGGATCATATAATGGAAAAAGTCAGGGTTGAGGATGCAGTGGGCCTTACGCTGTGCCATGATATTACAGCCATGAGGCCGGGCTTTAAGGGCCCCCTTTTTAAAAGGGGACATGTCATAGCCAAAGAGGATATCGAAAGCCTGCTCGACATTGGAAAGAAGCATGTATATGTGGGAGATATGCCGGAGGGCTGTCTTCATGAGGAGGACTGCGCCG
>JAILLI010000153.1 GCA_024693225.1 Lachnospiraceae bacterium | reverse complement strand
TTCAGGGATATGTTTGACGTGATCTATCCCATGCACGGCTCTTTTCCGGTTGAATGCGACCTTATTGATAAGCTTATTGAAGGTGCACAGCTTGTTAAAGAAGGCAAAGCTTACGGAAATTGCGTAAACATCTTCGGAAATGAAGTGGTCCTGTATAAGTTCCCGTACGGGGGTTTCTTGTGCGATCCCTGATGAAAGAGCAGTATGTCTCAAGGTTTTGTCCAATTGGGCAGGATAGGATATGAAAAATGGCATTTGATGATTTTCTCGAGGATGCAAAACTCCATATAGAGACGACCGGCAGGGATGACTCCTGTGAAACACCGAATGTACGCGCATATGAGCCGACATCATATTCAGTTCTTGAGCGGGTATTGGAAGAGGGCTGTATATCTTCCGGAGACCACCTTATAGACTATGGCAGCGGAAAGGGGAGAGTGTGCATCTTTTTTTCGGACAGAACCGGATGCAAAGCCGCCGGGATCGAGCTTGTAAGGAAGTTTTATGAAAAAGCCCGGGAGAACCTCAGGTCATATATTAAGAACTCCTCCAAAGAGGCAGATATAGAGTTTTTTAACGAAAAAGCGCAGGATTTTGAGCTTCCCGATACGGCGAGCGTCCTGTTTTTCTTCAATCCGTTCTCACACAAGACATTCAGGGCGGTCATGAAGCGTGTAACAGAGTCCTACGACAGAGCCCCAAGGCTTATAAGGCTTTTTTTCTATTATCCGGAGAATGCCTATATAGCGTATCTTTCCGGTCTTGACCATGTTATGTTTTATGACGAGATAGACTGCAGGGATCTCTTTTCCGAAGAGGATGACCGGAACAGGGTCATGATATTTGAGATAGGATAGGATCTTCCCAGAACGAACTGTCAAAACTTTCAGGGACAGACCAGTCGACTGCAGCAGTCAATAGGCTCTGTTTCTTAATACAAGAGCGAAAAGAGCTACGGCTTATACTATTGTATCTCTATGTTTTCTACGCCATGTTGCAGAATGATGTTGATGAGCTCGTTCCGGCTGTAGTTACTCTCAGCGGCTATATCGTCCAGTGCCTTAAGGATATCAAGTTTTATCCGTATGGTTATGATCTTGCTTCCGTCTTCGCCTCTTTTTTTTATTATAATAGGATCTTTTCTCATCGCCGATACCTCACTAGTATGTATTAATTATGAATTGACAATGAGCATATAGATATACTACACTAAAATATATATTTGTAATACAATATGACATAGGAGGCGGATATGGGATATAAAACAGGAAAAACATCCGTAACACTGCTTGCAGTGATCATGATGACGCTTACTTTAGGAGTAGTTACAGTATATGCTGACGAGGATCCTGCGTTACAACAGGAGACCCGGGATGAGGCAGATTTTGATCTGTCATCTGATGCGATCGAGGCGGATGGTGCTGCGGGTGATGAGGTTAATAATGGTACATATAAGGGGTTTGTCAATGCGGATGGCACGGTAACCGTGACGGGATTGGTTGATTCTCCGGCAGACGATCCTGTCTATTGGGGGATCATTCCGTCCTTTATAGACGGAAAAGCGGTAACGGCGATAGGAGATGATGCGTTTAATGGGGTTTTATCTCAGCTCATCATTCCGGACAGTGTAAAAACGATAGGGGATAGAGCTTTTTGTGGTAATGGTCTGGTTGAACCACTTAAGCTTCCGGAAAATCTGGTAAGTATAGGAGACAGAGCATTTGAAGGAAATCAGTTTACAGGAAGACTTACAATTCCAAACGGTGTCACGAAAATTGGCGATGGAGCGTTTTGCGATAATGGGTTTACAGGGGATCTGGTACTGCCTGCCTCTGTTACAAAAATAGGCGATGAGGCGTTTGCTTCATGCAGTGGCTTTGACGGGAGGCTGCTGATCCGGGGCGACGGTGTTGAGATCGGAAATGGTGCATTCTACGGCTGCAGCGGTTTTTCCGGAACCCTTAATATCCCAAACAGTGTTACTGGGATAGGTGATCATGCATTTGGCGATTGCAGTGGTTTTGTCGGAAGTCTGACGATCCGGGGAGATATGGCCCAAATAGGGAAAGAAGCATTCAAGGGATGCAGTGGTTTTGCCGGAGACCTGACGATGCTCGGAACCTTTACGGAGGTAGGTGACAGTGCATTTGAAGGATGTGGTTTTGCCGGAGATCTTACAATTCCTGATGGTATTACAAGTATTGGAAAATCTGCATTTTGTGGTAATACATTTAGCGGGGATCTGACGATCCCAAATACTGTCAGTGTGATCGGAGACGAGGCATTTAACGGTTGTGATGGTTTTAATGGAACACTGACAGTCCCGAAGAGCTTAAAGAAATCGGGTGTTTGGGCGTTTTCCCGCTTATATAAGATCGACAAAATAGTGAACGAATCCGGATTGGAACTTGATCCTTTCGACTTTTATGATGGTTTAGAGACAGTTTTTATCAATGATAAAAAAGAGATCATGTCCGATCTAATGGGAAAAGGTGTTTATACAAGAGTTGCATACATACCTGTAACGGATGTAGCAGTTTCCCCGACAGAAAAAACCATTCCGGTAGGAACAACGGCAATTCTCACAGCTAAGATCGCACCTGCCAATGCATTAGACCAGAGGGTCAGGTGGGAAAGCGCAGATCCACAAGTTGCAACTGTAGATCAAAACGGAGTTGTTACTGGGGTTGCACAGGGTTCCACAAGTATTTATGTTGAAACGGATGACGGGGGACTTTGGGCGCAGTGCAATGTGACAGTAACGGTTCCTGTAAAGAGTGTGTCATTGAACAAGACAAAAGTAAGTATAGTAAAAGGAGAACAGATCATACTTGATTACACCATCAAACCGCTTGATGCCACTGATCAGGCTGTAATATGGAAAAGCAGCAACAAAAAGGTCGCAGCGGTCGATGATTATGGAATAATAACGGGTGTCGGGAAAGGCACGGCGACCATAACGGTCACAACAGCGGATGGTGCAAAGAAGGCCAAATGTAAGATCACGGTCAAGGTGCCGGTAGAGAGTGTCAAGATAAATAAAGCGAAAGCATCTGTAAAGAAGGGCAATACTCTGAAACTGAAAGCAACGATAAAACCAAAAGATGCAAGTAACAAGAGTGTTACCTGGAAGAGCAGCAAGCCTAAGATAGCCTCTGTTGACAAAAACGGTAAAGTCAAAGGAAAGAAAAAGGGTACCGCTGTTATTACAGTTACAACAAAGGATGGCAAAAAAAAGGCCACCTGTAAGATCACGGTGAAGTGAAAGTCGCCGGGGGATTACCCGGTGAAAGATAAAATCAACACATTTCATATAGGAGGTTATGGGATATGAAAAAACATGTTACAAAAGTGCTCACGCTCATGCTGGTGATGCTATTGTCGTATCCGATCGCTGTATTTGCAGAAGCCGGTGATCAGGATGAGGTAACAGTCGATGCGTTAGGGGATGCTTCCGAAGAAGTCGATGTTTCGGGAGAAGAGCAGGCGGTTGACGGAACGGGTGAATATCCTCCGGCTGATCCTGCAGATGAGCAGGTGGAAACAGATACCGTAACGGATGGGGACGAGAATACAGTGACACCTGATATGGATGGTACCGGAACCGTAGAAGATCCTATAGCACTTCAGCTCAACACACAAACAGCTGTAAACTTTGCTGACGCAACAGAGAAATACTTCATATTCACGATCCCGGAAAAAGGATATGCAGAAGTGTATTGTGGATTATCATCATCAAGGTATGATCAATATGTATCTATCTCTATTTACAGGGATAGTCCGACAGTTGGAAACAAAATATTTGAGGAAGAGAAAATTCAGAAAACCCCTTATTTGATCGGGCGGATAGGATTAAACTCCGGGACGACCGAAACCCGCGAAACCTATATTATCAAGTTGTCATCAAACTCCATCAAAACAAGCGGTTCATTAAAGATCAATTTTAAAGCAGATAAATACTATGAAGAGGAAATGGATGACCAGTTAAATCCCAAACCGGTCACAGAATGGAATGAATACTATTATGGAGAAGTAGAAGCGAATATAGATGATAATGACTATTTCTATTTTAATGTAAACAAGATCTCCCGGGTAATAATCACGGGCCATGCAGATGATTCTAGTTCCCCGATATTTATTAAGTTGTATGGCTCAGATTCACCTTTTAGCGGCAATCCTATATATGAATATAATTCAGCAAAAAACGATGCACCATTTAACAAGATTCTGGATCCGGGTAAATATTACATCAGTGCAGTTAAAACTACAGTAAGCTGGGCAAAAAGTTCACATCGCGGATATAGGTTCAGTGTAAATTTGAAAGAGCTTATTGATTTAGAAAAAGAAGCCGATAAGGTAACTCTTAAGTCTGTGACATATAACGGCAAAGAACAGGGGCCGGTAGTTCTGTTTGACGGGAAGGTTCTTGCTGAGAACGTGGATTACACATGGAGCAAGACAGATACAGACAAAAACTACATAGATGCCGGTACGTACAATGTACGTTTGACGGGAATGGGAGATTATACCGGGAGTGTAGATAAGCAGTATGAAATAACCCCCAAGGCCATCACTCCGGATGTGACACTTGCCAAGGATACATTTACATATGACGGAAAGACACCAAGACTATCTGCCACCGTTAAAGACAAGGACGATAATAAAAAACTAAAAGAAGGCGTAGATTACACAATCTCGTATCCTTCGGGAAGCGAGAACGCCGGACAGCATACAGTGACGGTCGAGATGAAAGGAAATTACAGCGGAAGCGGACAGGCTCAGTACACTATAAAGCCTAAGTCAATTAAAAATGCAAAGGTCGTACTCAAGAAGAGCAGTCTCGGATATAACGGCAAAAACCAGACACCGGCAGTAGAAAAGATCAGCGGCCTTACACTTAAGGAAGATACAGATTTTACAGTTTCAGTACAGGACAGTAATGGTAAGGATGTAAAATCTTATAAATCGGTTGGCAAGTATACGCTTGTGATTAAGGGAAAAGGGAACTATACCGAATCCACCAAGGCGTTATATGAGATCGTTAAAGGCACAAATCCACTGAAAGTTACTGCAAAGGGATCGACATTTAGTGTTCGGTATTCCAAATTGAAAAAGAAAAATCAGACTCTTAAGAATTCAAAGATCTTTAACTTTGAGAAGAATGGCAAGGGTAAGATAACTTATTCATTAACCTCAGCAGATAAGGATAAGAAGAGCTTCAAAAAGTATTTTTCTGTCAGCAACAAAGGGAAGCTTACAGTAAAGAAAGGCTTAAAAAAGGGTTCTTATACCGTAAAGATAAAAGTAAAGGCAAAAGGTAATAAGAATTATAAGTCGTCCACGAAGACCGTAAAGTTCGCCGTGAAAGTAAAATAACGGATACAAATGCATAATCGATCAAGAAGGCGCCCTGTTGCGATGGGGCGCCTTTTTGATCATAGTTCGCCTCGTTCCATCTTTTTCTTCCTCAGGACCATTACTCCCATGAGAATGAATACGCCGCCTGCAAGGATCGTTACAAGACCGAATTTGATATCTTCCTTTCCGGTTTTGGAGACCCCCTCAATGTACAGGTGCGACCAGGACTGCGGCTCATAGCATACTTCGATCGAATTTCCGAGGCCAAGGTCCTTTTTCGTTTCTACTGTCAATGTCTTATCGAAATCCTCGATCTTATAATCGATGGTCGAAACATAGTTGGATCCGTTTTGCTTGACGTCGGATATTACACCGGTCGTCTTTTCCGTACACTTGGCATTCTTGGCGTCAGTCTGTTTGCTTATCCCGAAGATGAAATACAGACCTCCTACCACAAGGAGGATCCCTACGACTATAGCGGAAAGATGCCAGTTTTTCATTCGGGTGCTTCTGTTAGATCTGTTGCTCATATATGATCCTCCTTTTTCAAAACATGCAGGCACATACCGTGCCGGCCGGACAGCCCTTTATTTCATTCACTCATTCGGATACTTTTGATACGCCCACTATGAGCTGCGGTCCGTCCTTTTCTCTGACTATCCCGGCGCGCAGGCATATCTTTTCGGGTTTGTTCGCAAGCATTAGCCGGTAATTAAGGATGAATATCTCACCTTTTTCCGTTTTTTCGAGTACTTTTTCCTTTGTGAATTCTTCCTGGAAATGGTCAAGGTCTTCGGGAACTATTGAATTTACTATCTCCCGGTGGGAATCCTCAAAGAAATCAACCCCTGCCCTGGAAGTCCCGAGATCCGAAAATTCACTCGATGCACTGTACTGCATATATGCGGATGTATTCGGATCCACGGTATAGATTGCGATAAAGTCGCCCATGAGGACCGCTATCCTCGTGTATGTGGTTTTTTCCTCCTGTAGCCGTTCAAGTGTTTCCTGCTGGCTCATCTGGGCATCAACATTATTGACGGCGATTATGATGTCATTTTCCCCGCCGATCCTGGCCGCCTTCATGTTAACGTACTGTGGCCGACCGTCGATAAGCAGTCTGTACGTGTGTGTAAAAGAACCGTACTCATCAAGTGATCTTACTATGTTTTCTTTTGTAAATGCCTTGAAAAATGCCTCCTGGTCATCCCTGTATATAAATTCGAGGGCATCCTTCCGGCTTGCTTCAAAGAAATCATCGCCGCTGCGCTGGGCGTTAAAATCGGCATTTTCCGTATCGGGCGTATACTGTGTGAATTTGCCTGTATCAAGATCCACATGATACATGTCTGTATAATCTGCCGAAAGAGCTTTTGCCACTCCGGCAAAGGTCAGCGACTCTTCGTTACCGGGCGTTATGTCAAGAACTGCGACCGCATAAGCGCCTGCGCCGCTTACCTGATTGTCGGCGATCCTGCGTATCAGCACATTTACGATCTCACCGTCATCGGTCGTATATGATTCAAAGATTCTCTGTCCCGTGAGCTTGCACTGATGTATCTGCCCCGCAAATGATCCGGCGATCTTCTCATAACTCTTTAAAAAATGCCTGTAAGACTTGTTACAACGAACCAGGTGCATTTCCTCGCCAAGGGATTCTATAACGGCCATAGGGAGTGTATCAAAATAATGCTTGATGGATTCGATGTCCTCTGATGAAACCGCATCGAGGCTGTATAGATTGATGGAACTGAGTGTTCTGTGATAGTCCGCTTCTTTCGGGTTTTCAAAACCGATCTGCATTCCCTTATCATATCTCTCATAGATCTGCTCCAAGGGTATCGGCTTACAGAAATAATATCCCTGCATCCTTGTGCAACCGATCTCACTCAAAAACTCGACCTGCTCCGGGGTCTCTACTCCCTCGCAGACGGTCTCTATATTAAGGCTTACCGCCATTCTCATAAGCTCGGTAAGGATGACCCTCGATCTCGGGCTTGTGTCAAACTGCCTCATGAAACGCATATCGAATTTGATAAGGTCAAACTGCATTTCCTGAAGAAGATCGAGAGAGGAGTACCCGCTTCCGAAATCATCCATCCAGACCTTGAAGCCGAGATCCTGGAACCGTTCTATCTGTTCTTTCATAAAGTCAAAGTTCTCACCGACGACGCTCTCGGTTATCTCGATCGTTATAAGATCTTTTGATACACCTGCGGCCTCTACGCGGTTGTTTATCTCATCCACGATATCGCAGCACTCGAAATCGGTCCTGGAGAGGTTGACCGAGATCGGGACCGTATCTACATTGCCTGATGAAAGCTGGTTGCGGATCCTCTCAAGGATCACATCGACTATATGAAGATCGACTTTATAGATCAGCCTTGTGTCTTCCAGAATGGGTATAAAATCAGCGGGGGACATCATCCCTTTTTCGGGATCGATCCATCTTGCGAGCGCCTCCTCGTCACACACCTTTCTGCTTGTCGCCCGGACTATGGGCTGGTAAAACGGCACTATCCAGTTTTCAGCTATGGCGCGATCAAGGTTATCGACAACATATTGCCGGTTTATTTCCTCCTGGAGCATCGCTTTATCAAAATATCTGAAATACGAATTATGCTCATCTTTACCGGCATCGCAGGCAAACTGAGCCCTGTCGCAGGCAAGCGACGTCTCGACGATACCCATTGAATCGGGATATATTCCAACCCCCACCGGAAGCGTTTTTTTGGAATTGGCCACGCGCATCTGCCGAAAAACCGTTTTCAGTTTTTTCTCAAGATCCTCCGTCTTTGTAAAAACCGCAAAATGGTCCTGGCCGAAACGGCTGCAGTTTTCTTCCCCGAACTGTTCCGACAAAACCCTCGCGAGATCCTTTATAAGTGCGTCGCCTTCCGCAAATCCGTATTTCTTGTTATAGAATTTGAGACCGGTCATGTTGACGAAAAGAAGCGCCGAATCGATACCCTCATCATGCATCTGTCTGCGTCCGGCATCGGCAAGCCTGAAAAAATAGGTCATGCTCGGAAGACCCGTGAGAGGGTCGTAATTCATCTGCCTCAGCAGTTTCTGTTCCCTTATCTCGCCGGGTGACTGTTTTGCAGGCCCCCTGTTTCGCCTGACCTCTTCCCCGTGTTCGGGATTTTCATTGTAATAACGCTGTTTATCCTCATACATCACTTCATCTGCACGGCGCAGTGCCAGACGGACGTTACAGCTGTTCTTCTCAACGATCCCGCCGAGAGCAAACGACAGATTTTCATACTTTTTGCTCTCCTCTATGACCCTTTTCTTTCGGACTTCAAGTTCTTCCTCGGTTATTCCTGTGACGATGATCGCGAACTCATCCCCACCCGCGCGGAATATCTCATCCTCGGCAAACACCGCCCGCAAAGCTGTTGCAGCGTTCTTCAGCAGAGTATCACCTGCGTTATGACCGTCAACGTCATTGACGGTCTTCAGTCCGTTCAGGTCCGCAAACAGAACGCCGACACTCATGTTGTTTTTTTCTCCGTGGCTCAGCCCGTCAACGACGTTGTTCATCTCGTTACGGTTCATCACTCCGGTCAGCATATCCTTGGTACCGACAAGCTTCAGTCTGTCGAGTAGCAGATGGTTCCCCAGTTCCGATCCGATTATAAATGTTGTTGTCTCAAGCGTTTCCTTGATCTTGGGCGCAAGATCGGGATCGAAGTTCATCGCCCACATATAGCCGAGGAGCTGGTTGCGGGATTTGAGCGGGAAAAGAACGATATTGCGCACTCCTGCGGACGTCAGTGATTCGTACCAGACGGGGTTTCTTTCCTTTACGATCTGCATATCGTGATCGTCCTTCGCGATCAGGCAGTTGCTGCCGGCTATAGTTCCAACCCAGCTGTCGACCAGATCATAAAAGTCATCATCAAGATATGTCTCCATAGGCAGGAGGTTCGACCCTTCACGAAACGCCTCGCACAAAACGTCGCAGGATCTGTCGTATTCATTAACGGTAAGGACACAACTGTATTCGGCACCGCATAATTTCCTTATTTCTGCAACCACGCCTTTCATGGCGGCCACAAAATCGTTTGCCCCCCGGAGCCTTATACATGTATCGAGTACCGAAGCGGCAGTCTCGGATGATTTGTTTGAAAGCTGCTGCGGGTCGGCTTCAAGATTTATCTCCATCATATACAGGCAGTAGCTGATATTATCATTTTCTTCCCACAGTGGCAGAAAGATCAGGTTGAGCCACACAGGCATCCTGTCGGGACGTACATAGGAATGAAGGCACTTTTTTTCCACAGCGCTTCTGTAGCAGAAATCCTCAAAGTTCATATCTCTTGTGAGATAATCGGTATAAAGGCTGTTGGGTACAAACCGGTCCTTCAGCATCTCCGTTCCGGGAGCCGGATGTTCTATCGAATCAACATAAGCCTTGTTCCCGGTCACGATGCGCAGTTCCCCGCAACCGCCACCCGGAAGCTTTTCCACCGACATCACACATGCCATCGCGCTCATTCCGTCCACAATCGCCTGTAAATCCATACTTTTCCCTTTCCCGATAGTTCGAAAAACGCCGTATCTGCCTTGAGGCAGTAGATACGACCTTTGATAAACGACAGGACCGTATATTATGATTATAAACTAATTACGATAAGTGTACAAATACCAGATATGCGCTTTTTTTCGTCTCTTAACCTATTTTTAATCCTTCCTTAAAGATTTTGCCGGCAGTTCGTGATATATATATTGGTAAAAGCAATCAAGGGAGAGAGAATATGAACCTGCTGATACACGATCTGAATGATGAAGAGTGGAGCAAAGTCTCCGAAAACTACGAAGGATGGGAGATAATCTCCGATAACAAAACGATAAAACCCTGCATCGGATGTTTTGGCTGCTGGATAAAAGAGCCCGGCGAATGTGTCATCAAGGACGGCTACGAAAGGATGGGCGCCCTTATACACCGGGCAGAAGAGGTCACCGTGATCAGTACTTATACATACGGGGGTTTTAGTAGTTTTGTGAAAAACGTTTTTGACAGAAGTATCGGGTGGGTGCTTCCCTTTTTTGAGATCGATCACGGGGAGATGCACCATAAGAGGAGATACCCGGAGGATAAACCCATCACCTTTGTCTTTCGGGGACAGCTCGATGAAGGCGACAAAGCAAAGGCCAAAGCTTATGTTGAAGCCGTGTGCAGAAATTTTCACGGCATAATAAAAGAGGTCCGTTTTGAAGAAGTTCCGGACGGCAATGACAAGAAGGATACAGGGGAGGCGGTCACACCCGATCAGGATAAGGTCATACTCCTTAACTGCAGTTTAAGAGCTGACAATTCCAATTCAAAGAAATTCCTTGACCGTCTTTCGACGGAGCTTACAGGCGATGTCGAAAAGATCAATCTGTCATCCTATATCAACCGGTATGATGAGCTGTCCGGGCTCCTTGCCGGTGCCGGGACGATAGTCCTTGGAATGCCTCTTTATGTCGACGGGATACCGTCAGCATGCCTTCGCATCATGGAAAGGCTTGAAAAGTACGATACGGCGGGCGAAAAACACATATATGTTGTCTCAAATATGGGCTTTTACGAGAGCTTGCAGCTTAAAAACCTTATGAGCATGGTCAAGACCTGGTGTGAAAAATGCGGTTATATCTACGGCGGAGGCCTTGCGATAGGCGCAGGTGAGATGATCGGCTCCATTATCGCCTCAACCGGTAAGGGCCCGGCGAGATATGCGGCGGAAGGACTTGATAAACTGTTGGCTGCGATCAACGTATCGGCTCAAATCGGGGATATTTATGCGGATGCTTACAGATTTCCGAGAGCATTGTATATGCTTGCCGCTACTTCCGGATGGCCCCACGGAGCGAGAAAGAACGGGTTAAAAAGAAAAGACCTGTACAGACAGCGTTAGTTTTGGGAAAGATTACGGGATAAGATCAAAAAAGTATACTTTTAGTATGTATTTTTTCCGGAAATGAGTTGTTATAATGTAGCCGATAATGAAAAAATGCCTTAAGTACAGAGACGTTTTGGCAGTATTATCAGGTTGCAAGGAGGAAAAGGGAAAAAATGAAAAAGAGTATCAAACGGCTTCTTCTGGCAGGTATAAGCACACTTCTTTTTGTATCAACATTTCTGGCAGTAATCCCACAGACCCAGACAATTGTATATGCAGATACCGGAAAGGCGGTCGTACTTGTATATAACGGGGCTGCGCTGAATATAAACGGCGCGCAGGCAAGCAGTATATATTTTGGAACCTATAATCAGAGCAGTGATGGTGGAAGTGGATACAACGCTGATCCGATCAAGTGGAGAGTGCTGCAGAATTCAGGCGATCAGTTATTTCTGCTTGCGGACAAAAATCTGGACTGTAAGAAATACAATGACGACGATACTTCGGTTACATGGGAGACATGTACGCTTCGTACATGGCTTAACGGAACATCAAGCGGGAATTTCTATAATGATGCTTTTGACAGTAAAGAACAAGGTGCAATCGCAAGTACAACTGTTACAAATCCGAATAATCCGGATTACAGTACTTCCGGAGGAAATGATACAACTGACAAAGTGTTTCTTCTGTCAATAGCGGAAGTTACAAATACGGTATATGGTTTTACCGATACTATATCAGTACTGATACGCGTGTAGCCGCTAACACAGCTTATGCAAAAAATCAGGGTGCTGTATATGAATCTAGCGGCAGCGGTTATTGGTGGCTGCGCTCGCCGGGCGGCTATGATGACTATGCGGGCGACACTGTTGACATTGCTGCTGGTGTCTCCATGGAAGGCATCGTGGACACGATTGGCGTCGATGTGGACGAAATTGGTGGCGCAGTGCGCCCCGCTTATAATTTAAATCTTTCATCTATCATCTTTACATCTGCTGCCGAAGGCGGCAAATCCTCCGGAACTGTAGGTGCAGGGGCTCTTACAGAGCCGGCAGGATATGATGGAAGTGAAGGTTGGAAACTTACGGTACTTGATAGCAGCAGAAGCTTTTCAGCAGTACGTACAGACAGAGGAAGGGTGCTTGCAGGCAGAGATATCTCCATAAGCTATTCCGGAGCAACAGTAGGAGAGGACGAATATGTTTCTGCGATACTTATAAATTCATCGGGAGAGGTCCTGTATTACGGAAGGATCGTGGACAAGAGCTCCGGAGATGCAGCAGGTACGGCCAACATAACGATCCCTGAAGGGCTGGCAGAAGGGACATATATGGTCAAGGTCTTCTCCGAGCAGTACCATACCGATAAGAAAACAGATTATGCATCAGATTCTAGCGACATAAGTATTGAGGTAGGAAAGAATACGCCTACGGCAGATGATTTTGCCGTAACGCTTCCGACAAATACGGTATATGATGGCAAGGCTAAGACAGCAACAGCCAAGACTGTTCCGGGTGTAGAAGGAATGGGTGCTGTCATGGTCAACTACTATAAAGACGGAACAAAGCTTGCCGGTGCGCCGACAGATCCCGGAACGTATACGGTAAAACTTGATGTTGCAGAAGGAGATGACTATTCCGCCGCTGATGATATCACAAAAAGTGACTGGACATTTACGATACAGGCCCTATATTCGGTAAAAGCGGAAAATGACGGGCATGGAACGGCTGAAGCAGACCCCGTCAGTGCAACGGCCCAAACGACGATAAATCTTAAGGCAATAGCAAGTACCGGGTATGAATTCAAGAACTGGACTTCTTCAGATGGCGTTGAATTTGCGAATGCAGCAAGTGCAACAACGACATTCAAAATGCCTGCAAAGAATGTAACGGTTAAGGCTAATTTTGAGAAAAAAGCCGAACCCGGACCTGACCCTGAGCCCGCACCCGGACCGATCCAAAAGGATATCAGCAAAGCAACTGTATCCGGTATCAAGACTAAGAGTTATACCGGAAAAAAGATAACCCAGGCCCTGACAGTCGCACTTGACGGCAAGACCCTCAAGGCAGATACTGACTATACCGTATCATACAAGAACAATAAGAACGCCGGGACTGCAAAGGTTACCATAACCGGTAAGGGTAGTTATACGGGATCTGTTACAAAGAGTTTCAAGATCAAACAGGCTGCCAATAAGCTCAATGTAAAGGCCAAGAATGATACGTACACCTTAACTTATTCCAAGAATAA
>JAILLI010000146.1 GCA_024693225.1 Lachnospiraceae bacterium | reverse complement strand
ACCCTTGTTATCGAATGTTGCATAGTAAGAAACAGCGTCTGTGTTCATAAGAAGACGGTCATAAGCGATAACGGGGATGCCTGCATCCTTTGCCTGCTGCTCAACGTTTACAAGAGCGTCTGAGTCGATAGCTGCGATAACGAGGCAGTTAGCGCCTGCTGCGATCATGTTCTCGATCTGAGAAACCTGAGCCTGAACATCATCCTCTGCGTACTGAAGATCTACGGTATAGCCGAGTTCCTCAAGCTGAGCCTTCATGTTTGCGCCGTCATGCATCCATCTCTCTGATGACTGTGTGGGCATTGCTACTGCAACCTTCTTGCCTTCGCCGGTTGCTGCGGGAGCTGCTTCTTCCGTAGCTGCTTCTGCCGGTGCTGCTTCCTCTGTTGCTGCATCTGCCGCGGGTGCTGCTGCATCTGCTGCAGGTGCGGGAGCTGCTGCTGCACATGCTGTCAGTGCAACCATTGCTGCTGCCATAATTGCTGCTAAAACTTTCTTTTTCATATTCATCCTCCTTAAAATTTTTAGGGTCCCTGACCACCAGGGATCCAAACCGGATGAACTTAATCTATAACAATTGGCCAGTTGAGAAAATAAAAAATCCTACTCTGAATATATAAAAATATCCATGAAGGATTTTCGGGTATCATCTTATAAGTTCAAAGAGGATATTATTGTTGAACAGATACGTAAGTATCGGATCTGCCTTGACCTGTGCAAATACCCAGTTTCCGAAGGAATTTGCAAAGAACATCATGGTGGCAAGAAAGAAGACCCATACAAAGACAAGGGAGAGCGTTATGCCCATGGCCATTCCGAGCAGGCGGTTAAAGGTCCTTAAGACGGGGATCTTTTCCAGTATCTTTATGGCCGTTATGAGTATCAGCCATATTATGGCAAGGAGCAGGAACAGGCCCACAAAGGTTCCGGCCTTTATGGACAGTGCCGACAGGTATCCGGCTATATAATCCCTGAAGATGGTAACTGCCAGCCTGTTATATATATCGCTCGTGTTGTTTGACCTGAGTGTATCGGAAATGATATCGGGAAATCCGAAGGAATCTATCAGATCGTCCTCTTTGTCGCTTCCTCCGTCCTTCTCTATGCTCTTAAGATCTTCTTCGTTCTTTGTTTCATATGCCCTGATGATCTTTTCCCTGACATTATCGTATAAAGTGGTATTCTTTATCAGAAAATCACTCACATAGGGCGAGACTTTTGTAACTATGAAAAGAGATGCGATAAGGACCGCAAACCAGACCGCAAGTCTTAAAAATCCTCTTCTGTACCCCTTTACGGCTCCCCCGATGAGCACGATCAGCACGGCAATAAGCAGATAATGATCACTCATGTTACTTAAGTTTTATCTCCTCCATCTTATCGGGATATACGACCAGATACTTAGAGCCTGTCTGCTCGGGAATGATCGTAATGGCTGCCCCGTCAAACTTGCCGTCGAACTTTTTAAGTCCGGCCGTATTGTATATCTGGCAGGCTTCACTGTTGTATATTATCAGCAGGTCCCCGTTCAGCGTGATCCCGCTGTAATCCATATCAAATCCCTGTGTTGTAACGATATTTCCGGCTTCATCATATACTTCGGCGATGAACTTGTTGTCGCCCATCTCATCCTCAAACACGAGAACTATCTCGCTCTCATTATGGAATACGCTCAGTATCTGCTTTTCGATCTCCTTCTCAAATACGCTTTCAGGCTTTTCAGAGCCCTTAAAGATCGAAAACCTGTTATCACCGACTGTGAAACAGGTATCCTTATTGAGGAACTCCACATATGACACAAGAGTTCCGGAATAGTTGTAACCGCTCACCAGATTATCGACCTCATTCTGTCCTACGGCGCCGAAATTGTAGAATGCAACCGAAGTCGAAAGAACTCCGCTGTCAACAAAAAGATAGGACACAGCGAGAAGGATCCCGTCCTCGGATATGTCTATGCAGACGGGATAACCGCTCTTTGACATGGTGGTCCTGTCGCTTGCGATATTTGTCCCGTTCACATCATACAGCTTCACCCATGTAACTTCATCATCCTCAAGGACTACTGCCACGTTTCCGTTTCCCGAAACACAGAAACGCTTAAGGGGGGTCGATGTATCAATGGTTCCCTGCAGTCCTTCGCTGTTATATATGTAGATGCTCGTTCCCATGTAATCGCCTATGGCGACATAATCACCGCAGATATCGACTATGGGATTCTGCATCTCAAAGGTTTCATTCCACAGCATGTCGTTCGCCACATTAAAAGCTGACGCGCCATCCTGACTGTACCTCAGGACATTGGATCCGAACCGGAGATATTTGGCATTGGCAGCCTCCGTATAGGGTATCTTGCCCAGAACGTCATAATCCGTATAGACCATCTTCTGATAGTTATAATACGCACTTGCGACGACCGCACCTATTATGGCTATACCTATGATGATACGGTACAGTATCGCTCTTCTGTGACGTCGTATCTTCTGCTCAAAATCCTTCTGGTTAGCCTCGTATTTTTCCTTTAAAGTCTCATTGATCTCTGCCATTTTGCCCTGATTCTATATCTGCCAGAACTCCAAGCTGAAGTGCACCCATGATCCCCTGGTCGTCGTTAAGCGATGCGGGAACAACATATTCATCGATATCCTTAAGCTCCCTGGTATGTATATAACCTGCAAGCTTCTCAAGAAGTTTGGAACGGATCATTGGAAAGAGCTGCTGCTGATGCATTACCCCTCCGCCAAGTATTATCTTACGGGGCGAGATCGTCAGCACCATTGCCATCAGTCCCTGGGCTATATAATCCGCTTCCATCTCCCAGACCTCCTTCCGGTCCGTCAGATCCTCCGGCTTTTGGCCCCATCTTTCTTCTATCGCGGGACCTGATGCCAGGCTTTCAAAACACGAAGGGTGGAAGGGACATTTTCCCTTATAATCATCTCCTTCAAGCCTTGATACCAGTATATGTCCGAATTCCGGATGACCCATTCCGTGAACGAGAAGGCCGTTTACAGCCATCCCGGCACCAATCCCGTTTCCTATGGTCACATAACCGACATTATCCATATTCTGTGCACAGCCGAAGGTCATCTCCCCCAGACACGCACCATTAACACCCGAGTCTATCCTGATAGGCAGACCAAGCGCTTCTTCAAGAACCTTCTTTATGGGATAATGCTGCCAGGGGATCTTTGGAGAATCGAGTATTGAACCGTATGTTTCCGAATCCGGATCAACGTCAACAGGACCGAAGGAACCTATCCCCAGAGCGCATATCTCCTTATCCTTGAAATAGTCGATGATCTGCGGGATCGAATCCTTTGGTGTGGTTGTCGGAAAGGAATACTTGTCGACTATGGTCCCGTCCGCATAGCCCACGGCGCAGACCATCCTGGTCCCGTCTGCCTCAAGTCCTCCGTACAGCTTGGGAAGAGTTGTGACCATGACGGACAGCTTCCCGAATATGGAAAAATCACCGTATCCACCCGAAACGATAAAGGATTCACCGGCCCTGATCTTACGTCCGTCAATACCGCCCTCGCCTTCAAGGACCGAAATGATCATAAAGGCATCGTTCTTTTCAAAATCACGGATACCTGAGATATCATATCTGTCAACTTCATAATACCTGCATGAAACAAGCCTTCCGGGGATCCCGTTCGTATAGCAGTTTGCATCCCTGTGAGGGAGCATCATGACATCAAGGCTCTTCTCAACGTGGAGTTCTCTCTGGACCCCGTTCCTGATCCTTCCATAGTCATACATCCTGTACGTGACATCGGAACTCTGCTGGATCTCCATTATCATGGTGTTCTTCTTGATGGCGTGAACCGTTCCGGGTGTGATCTGGAAAAAATCTCCCCTCTTTACGGGTATCTCCCTCAGAAAATCGTCCCATCTGCCTTCATTTATCATGTCTGCCGCTTCTTCCCTGCTTGCGGCATTATGGCCGATTATGATGGAACCGTCCCTGTCGCAGTCCATGACATACCAGCATTCCGTCTTTCCGGCCGCACCATTTTCATTCTCGTAGGCGTATCCGTTATCGGGATGGACCTGGATGGAAAGGGAATCTCTCGCATCTATGACTTTTACTATATAGGGAAAATCACCTTCGGTGTCCACTCCGAACACTTCTTTGTGGTCGCGCCAGACCTCCGACAGATGCATCCCGTCAAATCTGCCCCCTTTAACAAGGCAATCTCCGTTCTCATGAGCGGAGACAGTCCAGAATTCTTTTCCCCATATGCAGTTTTTGATAACCGGCTCCAGAAAGATTAACTCTTTCATCTGATCTCCTTGTTAAGAAAAGACCCTTTTGAAAGCATATTACAATAAAGGCGTCCCGTACGGGCCAAAGCCCGCACAGGACGCATATCGGTCCGCATGTATATTATCTGACAAAGCTTTTAACCTGATCATAGATACCTTCGGCATCAAGCAGGTACTTGTGAAGAAGCTGGGCAGCTGAACCGCTTTCACCGAATACATCCCTCATTCCGATCTTAAAGACCTTCGTGGGACATTTCTCCGACAGCACATCGCATACGGCACTGCCGAGACCTCCTATGATGGAGTGTTCCTCCGCCGTGACGACCTTTCCGGTCTTCTGTGCACTCTTTAAGATCAGTTCCTCATCAAGAGGCTTTATGGTATGGATATTGATGACTTCCGCATCGATACCGTCCTTTGAGAGCATCTCGGCTGCCTCAAGTGATGCGGGAACGGTTATCCCCGTAGCGATGATGGATACATCGGATCCTTCACGCAGGACGATCCCCTTACCCATTTCAAATTTATAGGTCTTCTCGTCATTGAAAACGGGAACGGCCGCACGTCCGAACCGCATGTAAACCGGGCCTACATATTCATAAGCAGCCTTTACTGCCGCTCTTGCCTCAACATCGTCGGCCGGATTGATGATGACCATTCCGGGAATGGTACGCATAAGCGCTATATCCTCATTACACTGATGGGATGCCCCATCCTCTCCGACAGACACACCTGCATGTGTGGCTCCGATCTTGACGTTAAGATGGGGATATCCTATGGAGTTGCGGACCTGCTCAAAAGCTCTTCCGGCAGAGAACATTGCAAAGGAGCTGGCAAAGGGAACCTTTCCGGTAGCTGCAAGTCCTGCAGCGATACATGTCATATTTGATTCTGCGATACCGCAGTTAATGTGCTTGTCGGGATGAGCCTTTGCAAAAACTCCCGTCATGGTAGCTGCAGCAAGGTCAGCCGTTAATACAACAAGGTCATCATGTTCATTGCCGAGTTCTACAAGTGCATTACCGTAGCTGGCTCTGGTTGCGATCTTTTCTACTTCTGACATAATGCTTCACCTACTTTCTCAAGATCCTTCATGGCGATCTCATACTGTTCGTCGTTAGGAGCCTTGCCATGCCATCCTGCCTGGCCTTCCATGAACGAAACTCCCTTACCCTTAAGGGATTTCATGATTATGGCTGTGGGCATTCCCTTGGTCTGCTTTGCTTCATTAAAAGCAGCCCTGATCTGATCAAAGTCATGTGCATCGATATTGATCACATGGAAATTGAAAGCTTCAAACTTCTTATCTATTGGATAAGGATTGCATACATCCTCGATCTTTCCGTCGATCTGAAGGCCGTTGTTATCAACGATGACAACAAGATTATCAAGCTTCTTGTGCCCTGCAAACATGGCCGCTTCCCATACCTGGCCTTCGGCTATCTCACCGTCTCCCAAAAGGGTATATACACGGTATGATTCGTTTGAAAGCTTTGCTGACAGCGCCATGCCCGTTGCAACTGATATTCCCTGTCCGAGTGATCCGCTTGACATATCGACACCGGGGGTATGCTGCATACAGGGATGTCCCTGAAGATGTGATCCGAGCTTTCTTAAGGTAGTCAGCTCTTCAACCGGGAAATAACCTCTGTGCGCAAGTACCGAGTACAGAGCCGGTGCACAGTGTCCTTTCGACAGAACAAATCTGTCCCTGTCAGCCTTTTTCGGATCTTTGGGATCGATGTTCATCTCCTCAAAATACAGAAAAGTCATTAAATCCGCACAGGACAGGGAACCACCCGGATGTCCTGCTTTGGCCGAATGAACAGCCGTAACTATACCTTTACGGACTTCATTGGCCGTCTTTGCCAAATCCAAATTGTTCATAGCACGTTCCTTTCTGAATGATAGTCCAAACTTTCAGTCAAGGCATATCATATCATATATTTATTTTGTTTTCCACAGAGCGTCATCGTCTATCGCATAAAAATATGAGTTGACCGGGAGCAGGGTATTGTTCCTGATCTCAAATGCCTCCCATATGACTCCTGCCGATGCCACAGGTACATGGAACTTTCCGATCAAGCCTTCCGAATCATAGACATCAACATATGCAGAGCTTGTCGTCATGTTGTATGCCATAACATCTCCCGACGCTATGGCCGCATAATCCGTCAGATAAAACCTGTAATCGTCGTTTCCGGCACTGTCTATGGCAACCGTCTCCGCAGTGGTAAGCCCCAGGCTGTCGGATGAAGATCTTATTATCCTGGCCCGGTTGGAAGATACGGCAAGGGCACTGAGGTCAAGCGGCGCAGTTTCCCACGATACGGCAGCCATGTATGTATCCTCTTCCACATCAGGCATTGCAAAACCTATGGCAAACTGATGGTCGACCCTTATCACCACAGACAGGTAGAGGGTCTCATATCCCCCCTTTGATATCTCGGCCGTATAGCTTCCCGATACAAGTTCCACGGTTGCGGTCCCATTATCATCAAGTTCTCCTGTCTGGATCACCTCTTTATCCCTGTTTCCGAACCCTCTCCTTATGCTGATCTGTGCCCCGGAGAGCGGTTTGTTGGGATCGACCGCATCCCTTACAACAAACTGTGACGCATAGGCCGTCAGGTTTTCCATGTATCCCATATATATGGGTTCAACGGCATATCTGCCGGATCCGTGCTTTGCACTGATCCCGTATACACTCACTCCCTCGAGGGTGTCCTTGTTTGCGGTCAGGTAGTAGGTATCATCATCCGAACACTCGATGGCAAGCTTGTAATACCCGTCACCGTCCGTGGAAGATCTGGCAACGAGACTGTCATCCGATTCCTTCCTGACTTCGATCCCCGCGTCTTCGAGCGGCATGGAAAATTCATCCATGACATAACCGTAGAGCATCTGGGTCTCTTTTATGGACGGCGCGATATTGTATACGATATAGGCCCGGTTTATCATATCCTGTTCAAGATAATCATACTGATCGACCGTTCCCTTGCTGTAGGTATCGATCTCACCCACCGTATACTCGGTGGCGGAACCGTCCTTGCAGTATATATAGCGGACCATGCAGTCGTTTTTGAAGTAGTATCTTGATTCTATGTCCGTTGATGATATCCTGACCGGACTGTCGACGTATGTCCTGTGTTCGGCAACATAATTGATGTTCCCGTCATCATAATAATAATCTATGACATCCAGGCTGTCGCCCGTCTTGCATATCTCCGTGATCTTGCTTATCTTTTCCGTTTCCGGATCGGTATAGATCTTATACTCGGAAGAATCGTTGTTGGTAAGCTTTACGGAAACCCTTTTGTAATCAAAGGTATTTACGGGAGCTGACGCGGGATCCTTGACGTTTTCGATCTTCGAGAAGACCTGGTCCTTCCATCTGAGCTTTTTGTTCCTTCTGCCGGGTTTAAAGTGTGTCACGGAATAATCCACGACACCGGTTTCGGGATCCTTAAGTTCTTCGGGATCTGCTTCGTGACCGGCCGCCTCTTCTTCCGGTTCGGGTTCGGGCGTGGGTTCAGGCGTTGGGGTGGGTTTCGGTGTCGGTTTCGGTGTCGGTTCCGGTGTTTTTTCGGGAGCAGGAGTATCTTCCGGTTCCTTCACTTCTTCCGCCTCTTTTGCAGCCGCCACCGCAGCCATACTGTTGTCGTAGTTTTTAAATACCGTCTTGACTGCAAGATAGGAGACGACCATAACGGTGATCAGAACTATGGAATAGATCACCATGCCGATGATGGTCACGGTTATCCGGTCCCTGTTCTTCTTTTCTTTTCTTATTTGTCTTTCACCCTTGTCCTCAAAACTCATTTATATGGTGCCTTCTATGCCGACTGCCTGCTGAATTTGTATACCGTCTTTGTATGATACCTCTCGTTCGCATCAAATACCGGGCTCTCAAAGGCCGGTTCATTGACACTGTTGGGGAAATACTGTGTTTCAAGGCAGAAACCCGAACACTTGCCGTAGGTTGCCCCCTTCTTTCCGGTCTGAGTGGCTATGTTATTGCCCGCATAAAACTGGATGCCGGGCAGGTCCGAATACACATCCATCCTTCTTCCGTCAGCATAAGCGCTTGCGACAAGCTTCATTTCTCCCGTGTGACCATCGATCACATAATTGTGATCATAGCCCTGTACAAGGATAAGCTGTTCAAAGCATGCATCGTTGTCCTGACCTATGGTCTTTTCACTTGTAAAGTCCATAACGGTTCCCGCAACGGGAGCGATCTCACCGGTCGGAATGGCGCCGGCTACGACCGGAGTGTAATTGGATGCATTTATTGTAAGCTTTGTATTTCTGATCGTCCCCGAATCATGTCCCGCAAGGTTAAAATAGGAATGATTTGTCATGTTGATGAGTGTCTTTTGGTCACAGACCCCATCATACTCTATCTCAATGGCATCATCCGTAAGCGTGTAAGTCACGGAAATATCAAGATTTCCCGGGAATCCGTTCTCCATGTCGGGAGAGTGATATGAAAACTTTACCTGATCCTCACCGGTCTTGGCATCCCAGATGACCTTGTGAAAGCCTTTTCCGAATTCGGAATGAAGATTGTTATCGTTATCATTTACGGAAAGGTGATACTCTTTGCCGTCTATTGAAAACTTTGCCCCTGCCAGACGGTTGGCGCTCCTTCCGATAGTTCCACCCATAAAACTGGGATTGAACAGATACTCCTCGGCGCTGTCAAAGCCGAGTACAACGTCTCTGACTTCACCCCTGTCATTCGGGACAAGGAGCCTTACCAGGCACGCGCCCAGATTTGTAACTGATGCCTCCATGCCGTTTTCTTTCTTCATCGTGTAGAGTTTGATGTCCTTGCCGAGATTGGTCTTTCCGAATTGCGTTACTGTAACCTGCATGATCTTTCCTCCTTTTTTGCGCCCCTTTATCAACCTGTCTTGCAAAAGGGCATGCCTATAATTCCACCCGGGCATCCAAAGCCCTTGACAGTGTCACTTCATCTATGTATTCCAGCTCTCCTCCCACAGGAACACCGCTTGCTATCCTGGTCACCTTTATCCCGGTCGGTTTGATGAGCTTGCTTATGTACATCGCCGTAGTCTCACCCTCAATGCTGGAATTGGTGGCTATTATCACCTCATCAACATCCTTCTGGAGCCTTTTGAGCAGTTCTGCAAGCTTTATGTCGGAAGGCCCGATACCAAGGCTGGGGTTGATGGCCCCGTGGAGAACATGATACACACCTTCGTATTTATGGGTCTTCTCATATGCCGTCATATCCCGGGTATTTTCCACAACCATGATCTGCTTGTGGTCCCTGGCGGGATTTGAACATACGGGACATACATCGCTGTCGGTGAGCGTGTAGCAGACACTGCAGTATCTGATGTTCTGCCTTGCCTCGATCATGGTACCGGCCAGCTTTTCAACCTGCTCCTTTGGCATGTTGATTATATGAAAGGCCAGCCTCTGAGCCGACTTGGTGCCTATTCCCGGCAGCACCGCCAGTTCCGCTATCAGTCTGCTGATATAGCCGCTGTACAGATCCATCCCCTTTAATACCCCTCCTATCTACATATTCTAAAAAGGAAAACCTCCGCCCAGTCCTCCCGCCAGCTTGCCCATGCTCTGCGAGCTTTCCTCATCAACCTGACGGAGCGCTTCATTGGCGGCAGCCATGATAAGGTCCTGAAGAGTCTCGATATCATCAGGGTCCACCGCTTCTTCGGACAGAAGGACTTTTTTGATCTCCTTCTTTCCGGAAACGGTTATCTCTACGGCTCCGCCCCCGGCCTTGGCTGTAAATTCCTTCTCCTCGAGTTCTTTCTGGTTCTCTTCCATCTGACGCTGCATCTTCTGTGCCTGCTTCATCAGATTTGCCATATTACCCGGCATCGCTCCTCCGGGAAAACCACCTCTTTTTGCCATATGGTCTCTCCTTTACACTTGATCACTGATCGGAAAAATCCGAATCGTCAACGGATACTTCCATCCCGAACACGGATGCGGGAGGATAGTACTGTCCGCTGTCCTTTGCCTGTTTGTATGAAGCAAGTTCGTAGTCCACCTTTTTGCCCGTGACTTTTTCAAAGGCTTTATCAAGGTAATCCTTAAACGCATCATCATCGCACAGGAACATCACCGTATCATCAACGAACTGTATCATCAGCCGGCCGTCGGAGGGCCGCACAGAAGGCGTTGAGGTACGCAGACATGCGGCATACATCTGCGGCATCATGGAATATATCTCATTCCACCTTGAATTGATGCTCTTCAGATCGTCTATAGTTGCTTTGGGAAGGCTCTTTACCGTATCAAGGGCCTTCTGCCTGGTCTCTTTTTCGGAAGCACTCTCCTCGGGCTTTAAGGTCTTTGTTTTGCTCTCAAGGTTCTCCTTTGTCAGGCTTCCGCTCTCGATAAGATCCTCTATGATCTTCAGCCTGTCATTTAAGGAAGCTGTATCCGTTTCCATCTGCGGTCGGCAGATCCTGATCACGGCTATCTCGATGAGGACCCTTTTGTCTGCGGCAAACTTAAGGCTGTTCAGAAGATCCGAAAATACCCTTATATACCTGATGAGTACTTCTTCCGGTATGGCCTCGGCCTCTTTTTTGATAAGAGCAAGGTTTTCCGCCGTGACATCAACGATCTGCGAAGCATCTTCCGCAGTCTTTGCCAAAAGGACGTTACGCATGTACCAGATAAAATCACCCGTAAAGATCACAGGATCCCTGCCCTGCGCTATCATGCGGTCGATCACTTTGATGCTGTCGGTAACGCTTCTTGCCGCAAGAGTACGGAGGAATTCCGAAAATACCGAAGTATCCACTGCGCCGAGAACATCCAGGGTCATATCGTAAGTGATCTCTTTTCCGAGAAAAAAAGACGCACACTGATCAAAAAGAGAAAGGGCGTCTCTCATTCCACCCTCGGCTTTTGCCGCTATATAACTGACCGCCCGGTCTTCGATACTGATGCCTTCCTTGCCGGCAACCTCTTTAAGACGGTCTTCAAGCGTGGATGTGGCGATCCTCTTAAAATCATACCTCTGGCATCTGGACGTTATGGTGATCGGAACCCTGTGGGGCTCGGTAGTGGCAAGTATGAATATCACATAAGACGGAGGCTCCTCAAGTGTTTTTAAAAGTGCGTTGAATGCATCTTTTGTTACCTGATGTGCCTCGTCGATTATATATACCTTATACCTGCAATTGGCAGGAGCATATACGACACTGTCCTTGATCTGCCTTACAGTCTCGACACCGTTGTTCGATGCCGCATCCATCTCTATTACATCGAGTGAAGATCCATCGGCTATGCTGCGGCAGTTGGCACACTGACCGCAGGGATTGCCGTTTACGGGATGCTCACAGTTAACAGCTTTGGCAAAAACCTTTGCAGCACTCGTTTTACCTGTTCCGCGTGTTCCGCAAAACAGATATGCATGGCCTATCCTGTTAGCCTCTATCTGATTCCGTAATGTAGTTACTATGGCGTCCTGCCCCTTTATATCATCAAAGGTCGAAGGGCGCCATTTTCTGTATAATGCTATATATGACACAAAATCTCTCCGGCCGCATCCGGCAGAGCCCGGTTATTAATCACCGAAGCTTATGCCGAGCATCTTGGCTTCCTGAATTATCGTCGAATTGGGATCGAGCATCTTAAGCTTGCCTGCAACATCCTCAAGGGGTACCTTTACTATCTCCCTGTTACGGTATCCGACCATGAAACCGTACTCGCCTTCAAGGATGAGCTTTCCTGCCTCTGCGCCCAGACGGCTTGCAAAGACCCTGTCGTAAGGGCAGGGGCTTCCGCCTCTTTGTGTATGACCCGGGACGGTAACACGGACCTCCTGGCCTGTTCTTGCCTTGATACCCTCGGCGATCTCATATGATACCGACGGATGCGGCATCTTTTCGAGCTTCTTGGCGTATTCTTTCTTGGACAGCTTGGAATCTTCCTTGCTGATCGCCCCTTCGGCAACAGCTATTATCGTAAATTTGCTTCCTCTCTGTTCCCGGAGCTTGATGGCTTCGACTACCTTTTCTATATCATAGGGAATCTCCGGGATCAGTATGATGTCGGCACCTCCTGCCATACCGGCGTTAAGAGTAAGATAACCTACCTTGTGTCCCATAACCTCGACTATGAACACACGTCCGTGGGACGCCGCCGTTGTATGGATACAGTCTATGCAGTCCGTTGCGATATCAACCGCAGACTGAAAACCGAAGGTCATATCCGTTCCGTACAGGTCATTGTCTATGGTCTTGGGGAGGGTGATTATATTAAGGCCTTCCTGTCTCAGAAGATTAGCGGTCTTATGGGTCCCGTTTCCTCCGAGGATCACGATACAGTCAAGACGGAGCTTGTAATAGTTCTGCTTCATCGCTTCGACCTTGTCAAGCCCGTTCTCATCCGGCTCCCTGATCGTCTTAAAAGGTGTCCTGCTGCTGCCGAGGATCGTTCCTCCCACAGTCAGGATCCCGGAAAAATCCTTTCCTGTCAGCATCTTGAAATCGCCGTAAATGAGGCCTCTGTATCCGTTAAGGAATCCGTAGATCTCAACATCCTCCTTGCTGTACAGGAGCGATTTTACAACACCTCTCATAGCGGCATTAAGTGCCTGACAGTCTCCTCCGCTTGTAAGTAATCCTATTCTTTTCATAAATCCACACCCTTTCTTTTTTAGGTCTGCACCTTATCCTACTCTGCTTCCTCAAGTATCACGTCGACCATCTCACCCACGTTTTTCAGCTTCACGATGGTCTTCATATCAAAGCTGATATCAAATTCCTCCTCTACGGCATCTATCAGAGTGATGTGAACGAGAGAATCCCATCCGTCAACATCCGCCGCCGTGGTCTCATCATTTACCGTCAGCTCAGGATCATCAAAAACATCGGCAAATACAGTGTTCAGGCGTTCATAAACCTCTTCACGCGTCATTGCTCTTTCCTCCTTTTAGAGTTTAGACTTTTATATGTGTATTTTTATTTACATACGGCACAGAAAGATCAAACTCCCATGTCGTATTGCCCTCCTGATCCGAGGATACCTTTGTAAAGCCCATACGGTCATAGAAATCTCTTACCATATTGTTCTTGGCCGTCGGATAATAATATCCCATGATCTTTGAAAGCCCCTCTTCCTTTGCACGGAGAACGAGCTGATCCATCATGGCAAACTCCATATCCCTTTTAAGGACCCGGCAGCTCATTATCCACAGATCCATATCAAGAACATCCTTGTTCTTATGTCCTATGACAACGGATACGACCCCGTTATCCCCGAACTTGTCGATGAGCTTCCCGTAGATGTCTATGTATTCGTCAGAATCGGCAACCTCCTCAATCTCGGCACGTGAATATCTCTTTGTGGTCAGATTGAACTGGTTGCTCTTGTTGGTAAGCTGGGCGATCCTGTCAAGAAAGACCGGCTCAAATGCCTTTATCACTCCGGTCATCTCAAGAGAATCAAGATACTGTCCGTAATCGGCAAAGGTTGCTTCAAGAGCTGCCCTCTGCGCATTGGCCTTATACATCTCATTGCGCTTTGCATCATCGGCCGAAAGGTTTGTAACCTCAAAATATCCCGCATGATCTATGGCCCGGATATAATCTTCCACATTTCCTATCTCGGGCACAGCCGTTCCGGGTATCTGGGCCCTTATGATCTCCCGCTCTGCGGGATTGTCATCCACGAACACAAAACTCTCCGGCAGAAGATTGAGCTGGGCCGCCGTGTCGGCAAGGTTCTTGCTCTTGGGATCCCAGTTGGCTTTTATGACAACGAAATCATCCGGCTTCAGGCTTCCGTCAGGATGTTCAAGCCCGGCTATGGCATTTTCATGATCGTTCTTCGAATCCACGGTCAGGATAACACCTATATCCTTCTGGCTCTTTATATATTCCTGAAACTCCGAATATACCTGTCCCATGCTGGTCTCCGGACCTATGGCCAGGTTTTCCGGTCCGTCATCACCGACGATACCGCCCCAGAGGGTGTTATCCAGGTCGAGAGCCAGGGCCTTTTTATTCTTACCGTATATGGATTTGATGATACAGGCAACGCTGTATGCAAGGGTCGGTATGGCCTCCATGGACAGGGCATATTTGTACATGTGCCAGTAGAGGGGATCCGCCCAGGCGTCCAGTCCGTAGGATGCGGACAGATACTGGATGTCTTCTATATAAAAATCCTTGTGCGTTTCCGCATACTTTGCAAATTCGGCATTCAGTGCATTGATGAAACGGACGCGGCCGGAAATATCATAGCAGTCTGAATTGCCCAGTATCCGGTATGTCGGAAATTCGAAGTTATTCTGGATGACGGGGCAATGGTAGACCTCATCTATCTTCTCCCACATGGCCAGAAACTTCTTAAGCTGGGCATCAAGCAGAAGATCCACTTCCTCCTGCGTCATCCCTATCTTGGGATAGTCGGATATATTCCTGTTGGTCGTATGGATATATATGATATCCGGCGCAAATTCCACAAGCTCCGGATTATCGAACATGACATCTTCCCAGTACTGATTGTATTCACACTCATATATCGAAGGCTTTATGCCGAAGTTCAGCAAAAAGAGTTCCAGCATTGCCCCTATGTCATGTGTTGTGGAGCCTCCGAGCAGAGCGATCTTTTTCTCGATATGTTTCGTGTCAGCCGCCAGGAGCTCTCTCTTTAACGATCTTTTCTTTTTGATCAGATATCTGGGATCAAAAGGGTATTCCAGTTCCTTCAATGTTTCTCATTCCTTGTCTTTATTTGCCGTGTCAACTGTTATCACATACTTGCAGATCGGATTGCCCGCTGCCGTAAACTTCTCCTCATATTCCGTCATTACATTTCCTTCTCTCATGACGGGATCGGCATGGAGATCATAAGTCGATGCAAGTATCCTCCATCCCGCTTCAGGTGCTGTCTCAAGGGAATAATCAAAGAGATCCCGGTTATCGGTCTTGAACTCGATGATCCCACCGGCTGCAAGGATATTGGAAAACCTGTCAAGAAACCTTCCCGAAGTCAGCCTCCTCTTGGCATGTCTGTCCTTGGGCCAGGGATCCGAAAAGTTGAGATATATCCTGTCAACCTCGTCCTTGTCAAAGACCTGTTCTATATCTTCCGCATCCATCCTGATAAAACGGATATTGGGGAGAGGATTCTCCTCTGCCTTTTCTATGGCTCTTATCAGTACGCTTGAATACTTCTCTATACCCACATAATTCACTTCGGGATGAAGGGCTGCAAGTTCCATGATAAATCTTCCCTTGCCCATTCCAACCTCGATGTGTATGGGGGCCGTGTTTTTAAATATCTCCCTGCGCCAGCTGCCTTTGTGACTTTCAGGATCGGTGATCGCAAAAGCACTTGCCGCAACAGCTTCCCTTGAGCCCGGCACATTCTTAAGTCTCATATCAGTCCTTATGCCTTCTCTCTGCTCTTTGTAACCGAAGCTTTTCCTGTTTTCCTTTTATCTGGTCCAGGCTGTCCTGATCGATGATCTTCATGGTCTTGACAACGAACACGTTGCCGTCGTCCGCTTTTTTCATCCTTACCTTGGCTTTGACGTACCCGTGTTTTTTGCACTCACCCACGTAATAATAATGCCGGCCGTTTACCGAAAACCACTTTACTATTTTTTTCGTGGGTCTTCCGCAGACACAGCACTTTGTCGATGATACCATTTTGTCCTGCATGGCCTCGGACTTATCCGGAAACTCTCTTGAGATATACTTGGAATAGGTCTTGAACTTTACCTTGACCTCGTCACGCTTATCCTGCGGGAGCATGAACAGATCGTAAGAAAGATAGCTCTCCACATCACCGTGGGTCCTGTGTATCTGCTCCAAAACCTTGGCGGTGTAATAAGCATCATTGTTGGCACGGTGGAAGGGTTCATCCTTGACTATGTTCTGCTCATCAACGGCATACTCAAGAGACCTTCTCACCTTTCCGTCCTCAAAAGCCAGACTGTAGAGCTTTTGGATATCAAGAAAAGGAAGGGGTTTGTGGGTCAGCTCATCCATGCCGTAATAACACATATTGCGCTGCAGTTCCGTGATATCAAGCGTGCCCCAGATGCAGAACATGTACTTCCTTCCGCACCACTTGAGAAACTGCTCCATCACCTCCGGAAACTGCTTTCCGTTCTCAAGATCCTCTTTTTCCAGACCTATTATCTTCGTTGTCATATAATGCATGCGGGGATAGATCTTAGGCTTGATGACCTCATCAAATCTGTCCACGATCTGCATCCGGCGGTTAAGCTTGACCGCTCCTATTTCCACTATCTCAAACGGAAGTCCGCCCTCGTGCCCTATCCTGCCTTCGGCCTGGTTCCATTCCAGATCAAATACGATATAATGCATCTATTGTCTCCATATCACGCAATCCATACAATTATACTAAATGGAGCCTCTTTTTACAACAAATGAAAGTAGGCTCTAAGTCGGGATGTATCATCACAATATCATCGTTTCAAAGGTGATTTCCTAATCCCGTAGCCCCGGATCTGCACCAAGCGTCTGGCGTGTCCACAGATCGGCATATTCTCCGTTCTTTTTGACCAGGTCAGCATGGACACCGTCTTCTGCTATCCGGCCGTTTTTGAGGACCACTATCCTGTCCAGACTGGCAACTGTTGACAGACGGTGGGCTATGACAATGGACGTACGCCCTTTCATCAGATTCTGCAGGGCAGCCTGAATGAGCTGTTCACTCTCTGAATCAAGCGCACTGGTCGCTTCATCAAGCACCAGTATCGGAGCATCTGTCAGGATCGCACGGGCTATCACTATGCGCTGACGCTGGCCGCCTGACAGTTTTACGCCCCTCTCTCCCGTGATGGTGTCAAAACCCTTCGGCAGTTTTTCGATGAATTCAAGGGCATTGGCATCAGCAGCTGCTTGGCGTATCTCCTCCATGGTCGCATCAGGCCGTCCGTACGAGATGTTTTCGGCAATGGTCCTGTGGAAGAGCAGAGGTTCCTGGGGGACATATGCTATCTGCCTTCGAAGGCTCACCTGGGTAACCCGCGATATATCCTGCCCGTCTACAAGTATCTTTCCCTCCTGTATATCAACAAGGCGCAAAAGAAGCCTTGTCAGGGTCGTCTTGCCGGATCCGGATTTTCCGACCAGGCCTATGCGCTGACCGGCAGGTATCTTAAGATCAAAGTGTTCAAAAACCGTTTCCGGCATCTCGGCATCCGTATACCAGAAGGACAGATCCGAAAAGATGATATCCCCTTTGGATACGATAAGGTCCTTTGCGTCCACGACATCCGATACCAGCCTGGGTTCATCAAGTATGATCGTCATATCATAGGCATCCCCGAAGATATGGTTGATGGACTGCATCACGGATGTGAGCATGTTAAAACGCATGGTAAGATTGTTGGTATAGGAAAACATGAGGACTATCGTGCCGGAGCTTATGCCGAACCAGGCATTGCCGCCGGCCAGGAAAAAGGACAGGATCACCATGATCACAACGATCATGGATGATGCGACCGCACCCGAAAACAGGGATCCCCTCATACGTTTCGAATCCGTAACATACACTTCCCTGTTGATGCGTCCGAACAGGTCACGTTCGTATTGTTCCCTGCCCGAAGTCTTGACAGCCAGGATATTGGTGATGCTGTCGGACAGCTCACCCGACAGGCGGTTCTGCGCACCGGCTGTCTCGGCGTTAAGTTTGAGAAGTCTTTTGAATATCCGGTATACGACCAGGATATATACGGCAAGGAATGCTATCACAATAAGAACATATACCGGAACAAGGGGAAATAAGATGGCGATGATAAAGACAACGGTAGCCACAGCCGGGATTATGGAATAGGTCACCGTCTGCATCAGCTGGTTATAGGCATTTGCGAACTTGCTGGTCTGGCTGACCAAAGAACCCCCGAAGCGGTTGTTATGAAAGGTCATGGACTGGTTTGACAGGGTATCAAAGCAAAGTGTGGACAGGTCGTAATAGGCCAGGATCTGGAGTTTCCACAGGCTGTAGTCCTGGAGCTTGCTCGAAACCTGTCCCAGTACATTACATATCACAAGCAGAAGTATGTCCTTCCAGAAAACGGAGAAGATCTGATCAGCCGGTACAAAACCTTCGCTTATCCTGTCCACGATCCTCGCTATTATCATGGGATTTCCGAAGGTCAGAAAAAAAGCATATCCCGTAGATGACAGGATATCCAGAGCAAAATAAGGCCAGTGCTTTAAAGTGGCCTTTCCGTAATAATATATGGTCCTTCTTACGACCGATCTTTTATTGTTCTTCGCAGTCACTGCTCCTGCCATTTTCCACCATGCCTGTCAATTTACAGACATCATACCATTTTCAGGTGTAAAATCAACAGACAGGACCGCGATATTGACGGAAATGAGATATTT
>JAILLI010000135.1 GCA_024693225.1 Lachnospiraceae bacterium | reverse complement strand
TTTCCGTTACGAAACCTTGACAGGTTGGTCCTGTCGATCTTCGCGATCTGTGCTATATCGGTATTGGATACATCAAGCTTTGTCATAAGCTTGTCAAGTCTGTCACTGAACATAGGTATAATGCCCCCCTTTTGATCTTGTGATCATATTGTACCATAGCGTGACATAAATTTGTACGCTACAAATGTTTGTCACGCATATATATATGGAATAAACTGTGATAACATTATGGATAACTAAACGGAAATCAGCCGAGATGGAGGGTTAAGATATGTTTTGTTCGAATTGTGGTGCTCAGATACCGGATGGAAGTAAGTTTTGCGGTGAGTGCGGAGCCAGGATTGAAAATGAACCGATAGCACAGCAGCAGTCTGCGCAGTCGGAGACTGAGATCCAACCGGAGCCGCAAACTCAACCCGGGACACAGATACAGCCCGACTTGCAGCCGGTACAGTCGCTGCCGACACAGCAGCAGATGGGTCAGCCTGCGCCTAAGAAAGGTATGCCTGCTTGGGCAAAGGTTCTTATCGGCGTTGGAATAGGTATTGTTGCTCTGTTCATAATATTTATCGTTTTGATCTTTGTTCTGGCAAGTTTTGCACCTGATAAAAAAGCCACCGACTCCAAAGCAGAGAATACCACAGTGGAGGCACAATCTGCTCCCGAAGCGCAAAAAGAAGAAGAGAAGGTGGAGGAGACGGTGCCGGAGCAGAATACGGACGAGGCAGAGGATAAGCCACTTTATGGAGATCCCGGTATCGAGGAACAGGTGATCTATGATGAAGGAGGCGTAAAAGTTACGGCGACCGGATTTTCCGCAGATAAGGCAACAGGCCACGTCTTGATAGATATAAAGCTTGAAAACAATTCAGGTCAGGAACTGTTGATCACCAATGATGGTACACGTGTAAACGGTATCGAAATGGACGGCGCTTTTTACTGCAGGGCTGAGAATGGACAGACCTATGAAGAGAAGTTCGCTCTGACGGGTCCCACCCTTAAAGATAAAGGGATAGACAGAATTGAAACGATCGAATTTTCGCTGACCGGATGCGACAATGATTATAATGATGTTTTTACGACGCCGTCTCTTATGATCAAAACAGATCTTGCAGGAGATGTTTCAGGAGCGGAAGATAAGAAAGATCAAACTGAAGAAGATCAGGACTGGACAGTTAAGGGTGAAGTAAAGTTCAAATACTACGGATACTATCTTGACGGAAACATAGTCAGAATTGAAGACGATGATATGGCCAGCTGGTATGTTACCCTGAAGGAGGATGGCAGCGGATACCTGTATCTTGGAGATGACAATCAGGGTGACCTTGGCGGATGGGAAGGCATGGGTGATGATTTTGTCATGAAAGCCGGCATATCCGTGTTCGAGGACGGGAGTTTCCTGAAAGATGGCGCCCTGGGACTGGACTTTGACGGTAATATACTTGTATTTCTGTCTGATGATGCAGACCTGGAGAAACTGCATCCGATCACACTGGATGAATATAAGAAAATGAAAGAGTAAAAGATTTAGATGGGCTGAAGTTCCAAACCGGAAGGAGGAAGATATGATACTTGCAACAGGATTAGCACTTATTATTGTAGGAATATTATTTCTTGTGATGTATCCTCGCTCAAAGAGGAAGGCGAACAGGCACATTGCTCAGACAACAGGCATAGTTGCGGATGAAAAGATCCAGTACGATGACGGCGGTTCTCCCGAGTTCTACAATTATTCCTTCACTTATACCGTGGATGGTCAGGAATATACCACCAAAAAGATCCAGTGGGTGATGCCGAACCGTCCGTCTGTCGGTGATACCGTCAGAATCTCGTATAATCCGTTAAAGCCAAGTGATGCGAATGCAACGGATAACGAGATCCCGCCGACGAAAGCATTCCTTATCATAGGAGCGGTGCTTTGCGTGATAGGCTTAATCCTGGTGATCATATAAGCCGGTGGGGAATTTGATATGTTCTGAAGGACAGATGTAAACAGATAAGACGTGATGGAGGAAGTGTTAAATGATAAAGAAAGCAATTTGGCGAGATAAAAGTCTTAAAAGCCGCGTGTTTTCAGCGTTTCTTGGTATCACAATGCTGACTGAAACATTTATAACAGCACTGCTGCCGCTGACTGACATACCCGTATACGCGGATAATGGCAAGACAATATCCGGATTGAGTATCGGAACTATTGCTGATCCTGCAGAAGGAGCAGGTGGATGGAGTTATGTGTATTACGGGAAATACGGAACGGATGCCATGAAGTATCGCGTGCTCACAACTGCCACGACCGATTTCGGTGGAAAAACAATGCTTCTTGATTGTAACAGTTCGATCGTAAATAGAGAATTTGACGGGAACACCAATAAAAATTGGGCGGACAGTGGAATAAAAGAATGGCTTAACGGAAATGAATTCTACAAAAAAACAGGTGTATTCACTGCGCAGGAGAATGCTGCAATTGCATGCAGTACAAAGCCTAATAAAGTTGACGGAGATGGAAATGGCCTGACAGGAACACGAACACTTGGGTATGCCCCTTTGAAAGATGATCATATTTTCCTTCTGGATGCTGTGGAAGCAACAAGACCTTCATATGGCTTTGCAGCTGCTTCCGGATCTACCGACACAAGAACAAAGATTGGAAAGTGGTGGCTTCGTTCGCCGTTCACAACCAACAACGAAGCCCATGCCGGCGAGGTGTTAAGCAATGGAGAATTATTAGAAGACTATGTGGGTAATGAACATGGTGTGAGCCCCTCTTTTAATTTGAATCTGGAATCTGTGATCTTCTCATCCGTAATCTCGGCTGAAAACAAGGAGTATAAACTCACGCTCAAAGATGAGGATATGACCATCGCACAGACAGCAGACTCCAAAATATCGAGGTTGGGAAATGTCGTGACGGTTCCGTATACCATTACAGGTGGAGAACCTACACAGGTATCGGTACTTATAACAGAAAAAGAATACAGCGCAGGAACCGTTCTGACAACCGGATATCAATATCTGAAACTGTCAGTAGACAAATGGGGTACATCGGGAACCGGGACATTCACACTACCCGATGCATATGCGGATAAAACCTGTGGAACGGATTATTACGCATACATTTTTGCGGAGGATGTAAATGAAGGTACTGCAACAGATTATGCGTCAGTTCCTGTGCCAATAACAATATCTGAACCCGAATATGCCGTAACGGTTACTGTTGATCCTGCGGGGAGCGGAAATGCGATTGCAAGCGTGAAATCAGAAAAGAGCGGTACAGAGGTGAAACTGACTGCAACACCGAATGACGGGTATGAATTCAGGGAGTGGAATGTGATGTCAGGCGGCGTTACACTTGCAGATCCGAAAAAAGCTTCAACGACATTTAAGATCGGTTCAGCGAATGTTGAAGTAAAGGCCACATTTACGAAAAAAGAAACTCCTTCAGTCACATATACGGTAAAAACTTCAACAGATGGAAACGGGACGGCCACAGCCTCTCCGGCTTCCGGTAAGACCGGTACAGAGGTGAAACTGATTGCAACACCAAATGAAGGATATGAATTCAAGGAATGGACCGTTGTATCCGGCGGCGTAACACTGGCAGATCCGAAAAAGGCTTCAACGACATTTAAGATCGGATCAGCAAACGTAGAAGTGAAGGCATTTTTTGCGCAGAAGACTACGCCGATCCCGGGACCTTCGCCGGAACCGACGCCGGATGTTAAGACCAGCATAAAGAATGCAACGGTCAAGCTTTCCAAAACCTCACTTAAGTATAACGGCAAGGCACAGAAGCCTACTGTCAAGTCAGTCAAACTTAACGGGAAGACCCTCGATGGCAAAACCGATTATACTGTTTCGTGGTCAAACTCCAAGTCAAAGAAGCCCGGTACGTATAAAGTCACGATCACGGGCAAAGGAAATTATAAGGATTCCAAAACTGTAAACTATAAGATCGTACAGGGAAAAAATCCGCTTACAGTAAAGATTAAGAAGAAGACGCTAAGTGTCCCCCTTTCCAAACTGAAGAAGGAAAACCAGACAATCAAGAGATCCAAGTATTTAAATGTCTCAAAAGGTCAGGGCAAGGTAACCTATAAGAGGACAACGGGCGATAAGAAGATCGTCATTGATAAGACAACCGGCAAGATCACTGTTAAGAAGGGCCTGAAGGCGGGCACATACAGCGTAACCATTTCCGTCAAGGCTGCCGGCAACAAGAACTACAAGGCAGCAACGAAAAAGGTTACGGTTAAGATCGTGGTCAAATAACCAATATCCACGTAAAACCATTATTATTGTCGCATTTGCAGGTATTGCAAAAAACGGATATTTATATTATGATGCAGGGGTAATCGACAAAAACAAAACCTGGATAGCTATTGGAGATGGCTATGATGGACGTACAATGTCCATAACAGTTCGTGCCATTAAGAAATCCGGAAAGGTGCATTATAATGGACCGGCGACACAGAAAGCTTTTAAAGTCGATTTTTGATATGTAGTGACAAAAGGGACGGTTCTTTTTGACAACTTTGTTGACAATAGGAACCGTCCCTTTATGTAATACCGAGCTGATCAGCTTAATCCCACAAGTCCTTGCTAGCTTCGAGAATTGCGTCCGTGTTGACATCAATATACCCGTAAGGGTATAGAGTTGAGTATTATTATCAAATATACACCCTAACGGGTATAAATCAAGGAAGATTGCTTGCAAATATACCCGATAGGGTGTATGTTGTTATTGTGAAAACAATAGCTGAATTTGTAAAAGCAGAAAGAAGAAAAGCAGGACTTACGCAGGAAGAATTTGCACTGCGTTCAGGCTTGGGTCTGCGCTTTGTTCGTGAACTGGAACAAGGCAAGGAAACAGTGCGCATGGACAAGGTTAACCAGGCGCTCGCCATGTTTGGTATGGAAGCTGTTCCGGGCAGGATTGACAGAGAGGATCTGTGATATGGCCAGAGAAGGAATTGTTTTTGTCCAAAACAGAAAAGCCGGGTTGATAAGAGAAACGGATGCAGGTTATGAGTTTTTTTATAACCATGAATATCTGGAAGAGGAGAATGCTTTGGCGGTAAGTCTGACATTGCCGCTGACCGGACAGATTTATTCGTCAAATACGTTGTTTCCTTTTTTTGACGGGTTGATCCCGGAAGGATGGTTACTTGGCTTGGTAGAAAGGAACTGGAAAATCGACGGCAGAGACAGGTTTGGATTACTGCTGGCAACATGCCGTGACTGTATTGGTGACGTCCGAATAGAGGCTGTATGATGATCAGATGCTTATGCTGTAATAAAGAGATTGTAAACCCAACCGAATACGAAACTCAAAAGCATTGGCATGAGCGATGCATTAAGTCCTTTTTCGGGGTCAGACAATTGCCGGAAATTGCCTGTTCCGAGGAAGAACTGGAGAGACTGGCAAACCTGACGGTCAACAAAGGATTGACGGTTCCAGGTGTTCAGAAAAAGTTGTCGCTTCATCTCAGTACAGATGACAAGATTGCACGTCTGACGATCGTTGATTATCCTGCGGGCTATATTCTCAAGCCGCCATCAGAGGATTTTTCTTTTCTTCCTGAAGCCGAATACATGGTTATGAAAATGGCAGAGGCGGCGCGGATTAAAGTTGTACCCAATGCACTGATCCATATGGAAAACGGGTATTCATACATAACAAAGAGGATTGACCGGGTAAATGGCGCACTGTTGGCAATGGAAGATTTTTGTCAACTGTCGGGGCGGCTGACGGAAGACAAATACCGGGGCTCGTACGAAGGATGTGCAAGGGTGATCAGAAGATATTCAAAAAACACCGGAATAGATGTTACAGAGTTATACTACAGGCTTTTGTTTTGTTTCCTGACGGCAAATTCCGATATGCATTTAAAGAACTTCTCTCTGATAGAAGACAGGCCGGGTAGCCGGATATTTAGTCTTTCTGCGGCATACGATCTCCTGCCTGTGAATATTCTTATGCCTGCGGATCTTGAACAAACGGCACTTACACTTAACGGAAAAAAGAAAAATATCCGGAAGAAAGATTTTCTGGTTGCGGCAGACAGCATGGGCATTTCAGAGAAAACGGCAAAAGGATTGATCGAACAGATCCTGCGTTACAGGGATGAATTTGTGAGAATTGCAAATGATTCTTATATCCCTGAGGGAATGAAGGAAGAGTTCATAAATCTGATGACTGCAAGGATAAATGCCATTTCATGGTTTTGTGCTATTACGTGACATAAATTTGTACGTTACAAATGTTTGTCACGCATA
>JAILLI010000132.1 GCA_024693225.1 Lachnospiraceae bacterium | reverse complement strand
GTCTGCCCCTATCCTTTGGGCATATTCAGGGGTCAGGACAGCACCACCGACCATGACCTTACACCACGGCGCCTTTTCATGGACCAGTTTTATGGTCTCTTCCATGGCAGGGACCGTTGTTGTCATAAGGGCCGACAGGCCGCATACCTGTGCCTTGAGATCTATGACGGCAGCCAGCACATCTTGAGGGGCAACATCCTTGCCCAGGTCCGTCACTTCAAATCCGTAATTCTCAAGCAGGAGCTTGACTATGTTCTTGCCTATATCATGTACGTCTCCCTTGACGGTCGCTATGACGATCCTGCAGCCGGAGCCCTTGGCATCTCCTTCGGTACGTTTGTTCTCCAGCCTTGCCTTTATTATGACAAAGGCTTCCTTGGCCGCCTCTGCACTCATCAGGAGCTGGGGAAGATACATGCGTCCGGCCTCAAAGCCCTCTCCCACAATATTAAGGGCGGGTATCACCTCGTTCTGTACTATATCAAGGGGATCAAGGCCTTCTTCATCTATCATTCTTCCCGTGATACGAAGAGCCTGTTCTTTCAGGCCTTTTACTATCGCGGTCATGAGCTCGGTCTGTTCTCCCGCAGTGGTGCCGGCCTCTTTTTTTACAGGCCCTGCCGCTGCAGCAGTGGAAGGTGTGCCGTACTTTTCATCATATCCGTCCGCAAAGCCTATAAAATCCGTACAGTTTTTATCCAGGTCATGAAGGGCGCGGAAACTGTGATATGTTGTCATCATCTCGGCTGCAAAGGGGTTCATGATAGCGGCAGAAAGCCCCCTTTCAAGGGCAGCCGCAAACATTCCCGCGGTTATCATGTTCCTTTTGGGAAGGCCGAAGGAGACGTTGCTGATACCAAGGGATGTATGCACGCCAAGCTCGTCGGTCAGTATCCTGACGCACTCAAGAGTTGTAAGAGCCGCGGACGTATCGGCACTGATCGTCATACAAAGGGGATCAAAAATAAGATCCTTCTTCGGTATCCCGTACTCCTGCGCGGTCGCTATGATCTTTTTGGCCACCTTTATACGTCCTTCAACTGTCTCGGGTATACCGCTCTCATCTATGGTAAGGGCCACAACAAAGCCGCCGTATTTTTTTACAAGGGGAAATATGGCCTTCATCACCTCTTCCTTGCCGTTCACGGAGTTGATCATGGCCTTGCCGTTATAAACCCTTAAGGCCTTCTCCATGGCAAGGGGGTCCGAAGTATCGAGCTGGAGCGGCAGGTCACAGACGGCCTGGAGCTCCTTTACCACCTCAGTCAGAAGAGCCGGCTCATCTATATCCGGTATGCCGACATTGACGTCAAGCACATGTACGCCCTCATCCGCCTGGCGGATACCTTCATTAAGGATATAGTCAATATCGTGATCTACGAGGGCCTGCTTGAAGCGCTTCTTGCCTGTGGGGTTGATCCTCTCACCTATGAGCACGGGATCCCTGTCAAAATAGACCGCATGGGTATATGAACCAACAACGCTAAGTCCCTTATCGGTAAGGGGAGGAGGCGAAACAAGCCCCTCTTTCTTGACCATTTCGGTCACCTTGCTGATGTATTCGGGTGTAGTTCCGCAGCAGCCGCCCACTAGCCTTACTCCTGCCCTCATCTGCATGATGACTTCCTCGGCAAATTCATCCTTTGTCACATCAAATACAGTCTCCCCGTTCTCGACCCTGGGAAGGCCTGCGTTGGGTTTGAAAATGATGGGTATCGAGGCACATGCAAGGAACTGCTTCATGACATCCCGCAGCTGTCTGGGGCCCACAGAGCAGTTGGTACCTATGGCATCTGCACCCATGCCCTCGAGCATGGCAGTCATTGCGGCCGGATCCGCTCCGGTCATAAGCTGGCCGTTTGCGTCAAAAGCATCTGATACTATAACCGGAAGATCGCAGTTTTCCTTGACCGCCAGAAGGGCTGCCTTGGTCTCCAGGCAGTCGTTCATGGTCTCTATGGATATAAGATCTACGCCTGCCGCCGCTCCGATCCTGACAGTCTTTGCAAAAGCGGCCACGGCATCCTCAAAATCCAGCTGGCCATAGGGCTTAAGCAACTGTCCAAGAGAACCCATATCAAGAGATACGAACTTGGGCCGAAGCCTGCTCTCACTTGATCCTTCATCCGACAGCCTGGCGGCTTCCCTGGCACATCTGACCGCGGCTTCTATGACCTCGCGAAGCTCACCCTCATCCGGATAGTTGAAAATATGAGCCCCGAAAGTATTGGCGTTCACCAGGTTGGATCCGGCGTCAAAATAGCTCTTCTGAATATCGGTGACTATCTCCGGGTGCAGGATGTTGAAGGACTCGGTCTTCTGCCCGGGCTTTAAACCCCTCTTTTGCAGCAAAGAGCCCATGCCGCCGTCAAGTATCACATAATTGTTTTTTAAAAATTCCCTGAAATCCATGATAAATCCTGTTCATTGTAAATTTTTACTCGATACCCGCGAAGGCCGTGACCGATTTGGTCGGTGACATCAGACAGCCCCCGTCAAGGGTTACCGACAGGTTCTTGGTCGCATTGGTAAGCTGGAGCACCCGGGGCTGTATGTCCAGCGGCAGATCTCCAAAGCCGGGCGAAAATCTGGCCCTCAGCTTTTGGGGATACGAAGAGCAGAATCCGTTGCACAGGCTCTCCGCCCGCTCTGCTCCTATGGCCTGCATAAACAGCGCCCTTACGGGATCAAGCTTCGAATATTTTCTTATCAGGCGGTCTATCCCGGGACCGACAGTCGCGGCAAAGAGTACTGCCATCCCGCAGCCGTCAAGGTTCCTGGCCAGATCCCTGCTCTTTATCTTCAGAAGGTCAAAGTCGATATCACCACTGTTTGTATCAAGCGATACAATGGGCAGCTCTATGTAGCTGACCCTGTATGAAAAAGATGCAAAGGTATCGCACTCCTTTATGCACTCCTCCATGATCCGCACAGTCGCATCATCTGCGCAGCCCGGGCACTGGGCATAGCGGAGTATCTCCCGCCTGTTGTAGGGCGGCTCTTCAAATGACCTTATCCCCACTCCCGTCATCTTTCCACTATTTCCGAAAGGTTATCAAGTATGGCTTTAGCCACATTTGGCTTGTTCATTGAATAAACGTGTATGAAGGAAATGCCGTTAGCATACAGGTCTATGATCTGGTCCGTAGCATAGGCTATCCCGGCCTGGCACATGGCATCCGGATCGTCGCCGAAGGCATCCACAAGGCTCTTGAAACGCTGTGGCATGAAGGATCCCGACAGTTCAATGGATCGCTTCACCTGCTTGGCATTGGTGATGGGCATGATACCGGGTATGACCGGACAGGTGATACCGGCCTCACGTATCTTGTAAAGGAAGTTATAGAAAAGGTTATTGTCGAAAAACATCTGTGTTGTCAGAAAATCAGCTCCGGCATCAACCTTTTCCTTAAGATGCTCTATATCCTCTTTCTGATTGGAGCTTTCGGGATGGACCTCAGGGTAACATGCGGCACCTATGCAAAAGTCGTAACCGCTTGTCTTTATATCCCTTATAAGATCCGTGGCATGGCGGTAATCCCAGGTGGTCCTGTCTGCCGCCTGCGTTTCGGGGGTAAGATCACCCCGAAGGGCCATGATGTTTTTGATCCCGGCCTCTTTTATATCAACTATCCTCTGCTTAACGGTTTCCTTAGTGGAGTTGACACAGGTCAGATGGGCAAGCGTAGGTACACCATATGAGCTCTCTATGTTCTCTGCGATATCAAGCGTATACTTACTGGTTCCTCCGCCAGCACCGTATGTTACGGACATGAAAGCCGGATGCAGGGCGGCGATCTCCTCCGTGGCACCCTTTATACTGTCAAATCTGTCGCTCGTCTTGGGTGGAAAGACCTCAAATGACATGCGCTTTCCCGGCATACGGAGTAATTCTATTATCTTCATGTAATATCCTGACCTTTCTTACGGCAAAAACTATCATTAATATCAGAGGTATTGCCTTGTTGATGCACGTAACATTATATAATATAGCGTCAAATGACACAACCGGCATCAGATTACACCGGCATCAGATTACACCGGCAATTATAGTTGATACAAAAGATCATTCACAGTAAAACGGCGGGTCCATAGGACCCGCCATCACCAGTTCATATACTCTTATTACTGTATCTTGTCTGTTCCCTGCTCTTTGGCAGCTTTCTTTTCCTGATACTTATCATACATACGCTTTCCGGTTGCTCCGAGAAGGAGTATGATCAGCAGCCACCACCAGCTCATATGTATGCCTTCTTCTGCAGGCATCTGTGCAAGAGGTACCGCGTTATCTTTGATACTTACGATCTCCTTCTTGTTACTGTTGGTAGTATTGTTGGCTGTTACTCTGGCATTCGTACCGGGTGCGGGAGCTTCAACCTCTCCTCCGGCTCTTACACCGAGAACTCCTTCTTCCTGTCCGCCGCCGACTTCCTCATCTCCGCCTGTGGTATCCTCTTCGTCCTCTTCGCCATCAGGTGTAACTGTTGTTACAGGCCCATCCGGTGTTACAGAGGTTACGGGTGTTGCAGGGCTGGGGCTATACGGTGTTACGGGTGTAACCGGGGTTACGGGTGTAACCGGCGTGTCGGCAGGTGTATTAGGATCAGAAGGTGGTGTATTAGGATCAGAAGGTCCATCAGCGGGTCCCGGTGTCACCGCTGTACGCTCCTTAATCTTTTTATACTCCTCTTCAGCTTTGTCATATTTACCCTGAAGCTCTTCCTTACTCTTCTCGGCCTCCGTCAGATCATTCTTTGCAGCTTCAAGTTCATTCCTGAGTTCCTTCACTTTCGCATCATCAGCATCCTTGATCTCACCAAGAGCCTCGAGTTCATCCTGAAGCTTCTGAACGGATTTCGCGGCTTCTTCAGCTGCCTTCTTTTCATCGTTATAATCACTAAGCGCCTGTCTGGTCTCAGCAAGAGTTCCCTTTAAGGCAGTATAGTTGGCCGGATTTGTTTTCTTCAAGTCGTCATCTAATACTTCGCTCCATTTTCCGGTGACATCATCATGCCTGACTTCTACAAGGTAAATAGGACTGTCCTTAAGATTAAAATTACCTTCTATGCTATCGTCCTTACCACCTGCTTTCTGCTTGAAAACGTAATTATAATACTTGGTCGTCGTTTTCGTATTGCCGTTTTCATCAGTCTCATCATACTTAACCGTGACATGGTTTGCTCTTCCGTTTACGGTAGTTGAATCTTTATTATCGACATTATCCCACTTCTGTGCATTCGCATCTTTATCGGAGACTGTTGTTTTAGTAATATTACCGTTTTCATCAACTTCTGCGACCGTATATGCTTTATTTGTTTCCTTACTCTTACCAAACTCATCATATTGTTTGGCAACCTGGATATTGGTCTTACCGTTTGAAGCAAGATCATATTCGATAAGCTGCTTCATAAGCTCTCTGCAGAGCTGCATCGTCTCTTTTGAAAAAGTCTTGCCTGCCAGTTTATTATTATTTGCAAGTGTAGCCACTTTTTCTGCACTCGCAACGGGATCGAGCAATCCGGTATTCTCGTCGTAGACTGCAGTTTTCTTCATGCTATTGCTTTTGTCCTCATGGTATGCCACCAGCACGGCATAATACTGATCCGTGAGAGCCTTGAGCGCTGCTTCCTTTTTTTCAAGCTCCTCAACAGTCCCGCCAAGCTGTTTAACCTTGTTCTCGGCCGCTTTCAACTGTTCATTTGCAGCCTTTGCATTATAGCTGGCATCATCTAAAAGATCCTTTGCTTCGTCAAGCTTATCCTGCGCCAGCTTCTGTTCAGCCTCAGCAAGTGCGACTTTCTGCTCTGTGGTGCTGACAAGTTCTGCTGCAGCATTATATGCTTCGGTAACCTCTCCAAGCCCTGCTTTGGCACTATTTAATGCAGTCAACGCATCATTTGCTGCCTGTTTTGCTTCATCATCGGCAACATTGATATCATTGGCTTTGTTAACAAGGTCAAAGACGTCTTGGCAGTCTTTCTCTATGTCGTCTTTCTTTTCATCAACTTTGGCTTTATAATCGTCGATCTTGTCAACAAGACCTTTATCTTCTTCTTTATCTTCTTTTCCTTTGCTATTCTCGGTCTTTTTGTTCTTTCCGTTGATAGCTTCGCTTGCTTCTTTTACAAGCTTCTTCTTTTCGTCTCCTTCATCGATCTTCTTTGCTTCTTCTATAAGTTCCTTAGCCTTCTCGACTTTGGTTTTGTTTATTGTTATGGGGTTACCGTTTTCATCCGTATCATCTTTCGTCTCGTACTTCGGATTGCCGTTATCATCCACTACGGTATTTCCGTTCTCATCCTTGACTTCTACCTGTCCGGCCTCGGCGATCTGAGCCTCAGCAGACTGAACATTTTCATTTATCGCTGTGGTCCCATTTGTAATATCAGTTAGTACATCCCCTGTAAGCTGCAGGTTCTGCTCATTCCCTTCACCGGATCCCTCACCATCCGCTTCAAGATTTGCCTCAGCTGCTGCGGGAGCTGCTTCTGCTACTTCAGGAGCTGCTCTACAGGCGCGGGAGCTGCTTCTGCTATTTCAGGAGCTGCCTCTGCTACTACGGGAGCCGTTTCTGCGGGTGTTTCGGCCGGAGCCTCTGCAGGTGTTTCGGCCGGAGCTTCCTCACTGCCGCCGTCAAAGCTCAACTCTTCACCTCCGTCGGAACCTTCATCGCTTCCGCCGTCAGAACCATCTTCACTGCCGCCATCTGAACTAAGCTCTTCACCACCGTCAGAGCTCTCTTCGCTGCCGCCATCACCGGAATCATCCGAGCTGTCGGAGCCTATATCCTCATGTATGGCACTATCTGCATCATCAGCCAGAACAGTTATAGGGGATGAGGTGACTGCGAGCATTGTTGCGATACCGATCGTTATAGCGCGTAATACCTTCTCATTCTTTACATTTCTCTTCATTTTGGGGGTCTCCACTTGCACAGACTGTTTATTCACAACCTATATATCGTAACATTTTTTCCTCTCTTAACTATAAAGATATAGAAAATCACAAAAAGGTTCGGGGTGATGAAAATTTTTGTCATTTTTTTCACAATCCTCTGTATTTCTTTACCAGATATACCGACATCAGGAAAAGACCTATGGTCTCAGTCAGATGGTATATCACGGATGTCCATACTATACCTATCTGCCTGCCGGGAAGCTCTATGGTCTGCATCTGGAATATGCCGAAGGAAACCAGAAATAAAACCGTTATAAGGACTGCGGCTACCTTCAGATAATGGTCGTGG
>JAILLI010000025.1 GCA_024693225.1 Lachnospiraceae bacterium | reverse complement strand
CTATGTATTCCCCGATCAGTTCTTTTATAAGCGCTCCTGCCTCTTCGTATGTTATATCATCCAGCGGATCCACGTTTGCGATACGCAGACTGTCGGCGGGTGAAACACTTGTACCGGCTTTCAGGAAACGGATATAATCATCGATCTCGTCCTGTCCGTTTTTATCCACCAGATTGCAGATCGATGCAGCATAGGTTATGGATGTGGCATATTTATAAACATAATAGTTGTAGTACAGATGGGGGATCCTTGCCCACCCTATGGCACTGTCGTCATCAACTTTCACATTATCCCCATAATATAATTTTGTAAGCTCCAGCCACTTTTTGTTCAGATCATCACCGTTAAGGGATCCGCCGCTTTCGAGTATCCTGTAGCAGTAATCCTCAAATTCAGAGTATCTGCACTGTGTAATCATTGAGATTATGAAAAGATTTATTTCCTGGCTGAGCCAGTAAAGTTTCTCTTCATCTGAGGAGGCGTTTGCGACCATTTTTTTATTGAACATAATCTCATTTGCCGTGGAAGCAACCTCCTGTGTAAAGATGCCCGGCAAGCTGTTATATTCATTCTGGTTTTCGGCGGAAAACTCAGAGTATACAGCATGTCCCATTTCATGAACTATCGTCGAGGTATAAGACGGGATACCATTGAAATTGTACAGAACATAAGGTGTGGTCTCTTTACCGACAAGGAATTCAAATGCCCCGGAGCTTTTGGTGGCGGATGGGTAGACATCAATATGCGGACTTGTGATGATACTGTCAAAGGTTTCAAGATACTCATCCCCCCAAACGCCCACAGCAGAGCGTCCAAGATTAACGGCGTCATCATAAGTGATCTTGCCGGGATTATAAGTTGAGGCCGGAATGATAAGGTCGACTTCCCTCAGTTCATCCACTCCGAGAAGTTCCTTTCGAGCCTTGTAATAATCACTGATCGAAGGGAGCAGGCTGTGTGCGAATTCAATTATCCGCTGATAAACAGCAGGATCTATGTCATTTTCGTAAAGCGCATAATCCAGGGCCGTATCAAATCCGCGCAGTCTGGCCATGGCGATATTCTTTCTCATCTCCCCCTCAAGAAATGATGCATATGTGTTGCTATAAGGCTGTCTCATGGAATTACGGAGTGATAATATATCTATCCGGAACTGTCGGTCGTAATCCGGGCTTTGTAAGATCCTGCTGCTTTCCTCCTCGGTCAGGACGCCTTCCGTTCCGTCAGGATATTTGAATGTCGGACGAATGAGTTCCACATTATCGAATATCTCAAATGAATTTCTGCCGTTTACAGCAGCTTCCATAAGAGCTTCGGCAGTCTGGGCTTCCTCGCTGAGGATTCTGTAATCCTCAGCGGTGTATTTATGTAGATAATAGGCATATGGAGCCAGCTGCTCATCCGAAATTATCTTCTGACGTTCCTCAAACGGTATCTCCATAATCTCCGTATCAAAAAAAGCACGGGCAATCGTTCTTTTCTGATCGAGATCATCATACCGGGCCATGACTGCCTGGGCTTCCGGATCAGCTGCATTGATCGCATTAAGGAACTCCGAATACATATCGGCTTTGGCCAGGATCGCGTCTATATCAAGATTGATCGGACTTTCAAGGTAATTCCTGATACCTTCAGCACTGTCAAGTGTTCCACGGAATTGTCCTATTTCGGTGATCAGTTCTTCAACATGGTTCATATCAGCATCAAACGCTGCTTTGTCCTTATAAATATCGGTCAGATCCCAGGTCGTGGGAAGATCCGTTAAGATCCTGTCCTCTGTTTGGGAGACCGCATCATCCAAACTGCCGGTGTCCGGCTTTTCAGATGCTGACTTATCCACTTCGGCTGTGGAAAATTCACCGGCAGCATCGGTGGCAGGTACAATACTTACATTACATCCGCTAAGTAATGAAGAAACTATACATATAATAAGAAAAACATTCAAAAATTTTCTGCACATACGATAATCCTTTCTTTCATGGAATATATACCGGTTTATTGACCGATACCTCCGATAGTAGTTAACTATATTCTATAAAAATATGAACAGATAAAAAAGAGTTTTTATTATAATGAAAAAATATCCTAAGTGTTGCATAGAAGCCACATGACTATTGAAGAGCTAGAGTATGGACAGAGTCAGGGGTCCACAAAAACAATTGACAGCCCGGCGTGGTCTATGGTATAAAACTGACATAACCAAATAGCAGCATAAAACCGATGAAGCGGAAGAAAAAGCATTTTGGCGCCGGAGACGTGGGTTTCCACAGAGAGTCCGGGATGGTGGGAGCCGGATGGTATGCGGGATGCGTGGAGAGATCCTTATGTGGGCCGCTGAGGGCATGGGGAACAAAATTAGTTTTAAGTATCCATGACGTGAGGCATACGTCAGTTGCCGGGGATATGAAGGTATCCCGCTAAGTGCACGGGTCGTTCCGTGAATCAGGGTGGCACCGCGGATAGTGTAAGATTATTCGTCCTTGACAGTTTCTTTCTGTCGGGGATTTTTTAATTTCCGAATACAGAAAGAGTAATGCCGATGTTTCTGACAAAAAGGAGGACGAAAACATGATCAAAGAAGCAATCGTAAAAATCGTAAGTAAAGAAGATCTGACCTATGAGGAAGCGTTTACCGTCATGAATGAGATCATGAGCGGGGAAACGACTCCGACGCAGAACGCTGCATTTCTTGCAGCGCTTTCTGCCAAGAGTGCAAGAGCCGAGACTACGGATGAGATCGCAGGCTGTGCAGCTGCGATGCGTTCCCATGCGACAAAAGTGGATACCGGCATGGACGTTCTGGAAATCGTCGGAACGGGCGGTGACAATGCCGGGAGCTTTAATATTTCCACTACCACAGCGATCGTTGCGGCAACGGCTGGGATCAAGGTGGCAAAGCACGGGAATCGCGCGGCATCCTCCCTGTGCGGCACGGCCGACTGTCTGGAGGCGCTTGGCGTGAACATTGAACAGGATCCCGAAAAATGTTTGGAGATGCTTGAAAAAACAGGAATGTGTTTCTTTTTCGCTCAGAAATATCACAGTTCGATGAAGTATGTCGGAGCGATCCGCAGAGAGCTCGGATTTCGCACTGTATTCAATATCCTCGGACCCCTGACCAATCCGGCATCGCCCACGATGCAGCTGCTCGGCGTTTATGATGATTATCTTGTGGAACCGCTTGCGCAGGTACTGGTGAATCTTGGTGTGAAGCGTGGAATGGTCGTATACGGTACGGACAAACTGGATGAGATTTCCTTAAGCGCGCCGACTAAGATCTGCGAGATCAAAGACGGATGGTTTAAGTCGACGTTTATCACACCGGAGCAGTTCGGTTTCAAAACCTGTGCAAAGGAAGATCTGAAAGGTGGAACGCCTGAAGAAAATGCGAAGATCACTAAAGAGATCCTTGGCGGCAAGAAGGGACCGAAGAGAGACGCAGTCCTGCTGAATGCGGGAGCGGCGCTTTATCTTGGCGGAAAGGCAGAGAGCATTCAGGATGGCGTGAAACTGGCGGCTGAGATCATCGACAGTGGTAAGGCGATGAAGACGCTGCAGAAAATGATCGAGGTCAGCAACACATAGCAGCCGGCATGACGATCCGGAGGAAAAAACAGCTTCCGGCATGCCTACACGGAAGAAAAAAGGCCAACGGCTATACCGGAAGCGCCCGAAACGGAGGACAAAAAGTGACGATTCTTGATGAGATCTCGGCATACACGAAGGAGCGTGTTGCGGTAAAAAAAGCAAACCTGCCCCCTACAGAACTGAAAAAGATGGCGAATGACCTGCCAAAGGGTAATTTTCCTTTTGAACGGTCGCTCAGAAAAAACAGCCTTTCCTTTATTTGCGAGTGCAAAAAAGCTTCGCCCTCAAAGGGGATCATCGCAGATGATTTTCCCTATCTGAAGATCGCGAGCGAATACGAGGAAGCGGGCGCCGATGCACTTTCGGTATTGACGGAGCCAAAATGGTTTCTCGGAAAGGACGCGTATCTGAAAGAGATTTCAGGAATAACCACAATCCCCGTTTTACGAAAAGATTTCACGGTGGATGAATACATGATCTATGAGGCTAAATGCCTTGGGGCTTCCGCCGTGCTGCTGATCTGTTCGATCCTGAGCCCGGAGCAGATCAGGACCTACCTTGGCATATGCAGGGAACTGGGGATTTCGGCGCTTGTGGAAACACACAGTGAAGAAGAAATAGGAACCGCGCTTGCATGCGATGCAGGGATCATCGGCGTCAACAACCGGAATCTCAAAGATTTCAGTGTCGATACAAACATCAGCACCCGGCTTCGGCGCCTGATCCCTGAAACGGTGCTTTTCGTTTCGGAAAGCGGCGTGAAGGATGCGGAAGATGTGAAGCGTGTAAAAGAAGCGGGCGCGAATGCGGTTCTGATCGGTGAAACGCTGATGCGCGCCAAAAATAAGAAGGAAAAACTCAAGGAGCTTAAGAGCCTGATATGACGAAGATCAAATTGTGCGGCATGATGCAGATGAAAGACATCGAGGCGGCAAACAGGCTGCGCCCGGACCTGATCGGGTTTGTGTTTGCAAGAAAAAGCAGGCGGTATGTGACGGACGTGGCAGCATCAGAACTTCGCGCCGCGCTCTCGGATCAGATTCCTGCGGCGGGTGTTTTTGTAAATGAAGAGATAGACCATGTGGTACATTTACTTAACCAGGGCGTGATCGATTTGGTGCAGCTTCACGGCGATGAAGACGAGGCGTATATGAAGGAACTGCGCCACCTGACCGACGCGCCGTTTATCAAGGCATTTCGCATCAGGGAGCGGGAGGATATCGCAAAAGTCCGTGCTTTTGATGATAATACAACGATCCTTCTGGATGCGGGCAGCGGAGACGGAATGACGTTTCGTTGGGAATGGCTTAAGGATGCGGATTATGATTATTTTCTCGCAGGAGGACTGACGAGCGAAAATGTTGCCGCGGCGGTGCGGAACCATCACCCGTACGGCGTGGATGTGAGCAGTGGGATCGAAACGAACGGGCAGAAGGATGTCAGGAAAATGGAGGATTTTGTCATAACGGTCAGGAAGGAGAATGACAATGCGTGAAGATCACACGAGGTTTGGCATACACGGCGGACAGTATATTCCGGAAACCCTGATGAACGCCGTGATCGAACTCGAGGAGGCATACGGAAAATACAAAGCGGATCCCAACTTCAACCGGGAACTTGAGGCTCTATTCAATGAGTACGCGGGCAGACCGTCGCGCCTTTATTTTGCTGAAAAAATGACAAAGGATCTTGGCGGTGCGAAGATCTATCTGAAGCGGGAAGACTTAAACCATACCGGCGCGCATAAGATCAATAACGTGCTCGGCCAGGCGCTTTTGGCCAAAAAGATGGGTAAGACGAGGCTGATCGCGGAAACGGGCGCGGGACAACACGGGGTTGCAACGGCGACGGCCGCGGCGCTCATGGGGATGGAATGCGTTGTGTTTATGGGAGAGGAAGATACGGTCAGGCAGGCGCTCAATGTCTACCGCATGCGGCTCCTGGGCGCCACCGTCATTCCGGTAAAGAGCGGGACGGCGACTTTGAAAGACGCGGTGTCTGAAGCGATGCGCGAGTGGACTTCCAGAATCGAGGATACGCATTACTGTCTCGGATCCGTGATGGGTCCGCATCCGTTTCCGACAATCGTAAGGGATTTTCAGGCGGTGATCTCCAAAGAGATCAAAGAGCAGATAATTGCAAAGGAAGGACGACTGCCGGATGCGGTGATAGCCTGCGTCGGCGGAGGCTCGAATGCGATCGGTTCGTTCTACCACTTTATCGAAGACAAAGAGGTCAGGCTGATCGGCTGCGAGGCCGCCGGCAGGGGTATTGAGACAAAGGAAACGGCGGCGACGATTGCGACCGGAAAGCTCGGAATCTTCCACGGGATGAAATCCTATTTCTGTCAGGACGAATTTGGACAGATCGCACCGGTCTATTCCATTTCCGCGGGACTTGACTACCCGGGGATCGGACCGGAGCACGCTTACCTGCATGACATCGGAAGAGCGGAATATGTGGCGGTAACAGATGAAGAAGCCGTCTGCGCGTTTGAGTATCTGGCAAGAACGGAGGGTATTATTCCTGCGATCGAATCGGCGCATGCCGTTTCCCATGCGATGCGCCTTGCGCCGACGCTTGATTCGGATAAGATTCTCGTCATCACGGTTTCCGGGCGAGGGGACAAGGACTGCGCAGCCATTGCCAGATACAGAGGGGAGGATATCCATGAGTAGGATCAGACAGGCATTTGAAAATCACAAGGCATTCATCCCGTTTATCACGGTAGGGGATCCGGATGTTTCCACTACCGAAAAAGTCGTCCGCAAGGCGGTAGATGCCGGCGCGGATCTGATAGAACTCGGGATTCCTTTTTCGGATCCGACCGCAGAAGGACCCGTGATCCAGGGCGGCAATGAACGCGCTCTGAAAGGTGGGATCACAACGGAGCAGGTGTTTGAACTCGTCAAAAGGCTCCGCATGGATATCGATATACCGTTTGTCTTCATGACATATTGCAATGTAGTGTTTTCCTATGGCAGTGCCCGCTTTATGGAACGCTGCCGGGAAACGGGAGTCGACGGCCTGATCCTGCCGGATCTTCCGTTTGAGGAAAAAGGCGAGTTTGCTTCAGACTGCGACAGGTACGGAGTCAATCTGATCTCTTTGATTGCACCGACTTCCGGTGAGCGGATCGCGATGATCGCAAAAGAAGCTAAAGGCTTTATCTATCTCGTTTCGAGCCTTGGCGTGACCGGTGTCAGAAGCAAGATTACGACCGATCTTAAGTCGATCGTTAACGTGATCAGGAAAAATACGGATATTCCCGTTGCGATCGGATTCGGGATATCTACGCCCGAGCAGGCAAAGGAGATGGCCTCTCTTTCAGACGGTGCGATCGTTGGCTCCGCGATCGTAAAAATGCTCGAACAATACGGTCAGGATGCTCCGGAATATGTTGGTGAATATGTCAGAAAGATGAAAGAAGGTTTAGAATGACCCCTGGGAAAAATGATGATACTATGATCAGAAATATAAGTAAAAATGAAACCGGCCTGCTTAAAGATTTTCTGTACGAAGCCATCTTTATTCCGGAAGGGGTCGAGCCGCCGGGAAGAGATATCGTTGAAAAACCTGAACTGAGAGTATATACGGATGATTTCGGATCCCGTAAGGGAGACAACTGCCTGGTGGCAGACTTCGGAGGAAAAGTCATTGGAGCCGTCTGGACGCGTATCATGAATGACTATGGCCATGTGGATGATGATACCCCTTCGTTCGCCATATCGCTTTATATGGAATACAGAGGGCAGGGCATCGGAACGCAGCTGATGGCCAGGATGCTGGAACTTCTCAAGCGGCAGGGATATAAACGTGCATCCCTGGCGGTACAGAAAGCAAATTACGCTGTAAAGATGTATGAGAAGGCTGGATTTAAGACCATCGGTGAAAACGAAGAAGAATATATTATGGTATGCGAATTATGAAAAAGCGGATTTAATACTTGCATTTCTTATGACCTCCTGTTAGAATGTTACAATGTAATATATATTACATTGTAACATTTCGAATGGGAGAGGTCCTAAATGGAGAAGGATAAAAAAAGGGATACAGTCCTTTATATCGTAGTTGCCTGCTATAACGAGGAGCAGGTCCTTCCTATTACGGCGCCGCAGTTTCTCGCGAAGCTCAAGGCACTGGCTGAAGAGGGAACGATAAGCGATAAGAGCCGTATACTGTTTGTCAATGACGGCTCCGAGGATGGCACATGGCAGATAATAAGGGACCTTGCCCAAAAGGATCCGCATTATTTGGGGATATCCCAGTCACGTAACCGCGGACATCAGAGTTCACTCCTTGCAGGCCTTATGGAAGCAAAGGATGTGTGTGACATAACGGTCTCCATGGACTGTGACGGACAGGACGATATCAATGCCATTGATGAGATGATACGTCAGTATGAAAATGGCTTTGATGTTGTTTACGGAGTCCGTTCTAAGCGTGACACCGACACATTTTTCAAGAGATTCACGGCCGAGACATTTTATAAGCTCTTAAATACGATGGGGGTGGAGGCGGTAAACAACCATGCCGACTACCGGCTCATATCGTCGCGTGTGCTTACAGAACTTGCAAATTACGGCGAAGTCAATCTTTTCCTTCGCGGGATGGTCCCGCTCATAGGTTTTCCCAGCACCAACGTATACTATGAAAGGCATGAGCGCCTGGCCGGCAGTACGCATTATCCGCTGTCCAAAATGCTGACGCTCGCATTTGACGGCATAACGAGCCTTTCGATCAGGCCGATACGTATCATAACCATGTCCGGATTCTTATTTACCCTGATAAGCGCCATCGCTATCCTCTGGGCAGTTATCCGTTTCCTTTCCGGAGCGACTGTTTCTGGATGGGCGAGCCTTATATGCGTCGTATGCTTTTTCGGCGGTGCGATCCTGATGGCCCTTGGGGTCATCGGTGAGTATGTAGGGAAGACTTATATCGAAACAAAGGGCAGGCCCAGATACATAATCAGCGAGAGGACATATTGACAGTGAGCAAAAGGTTAAGCCGCACGGCGATATTTGCAGGTGAACATATCGCGCAGCAGCGTAAGATGGAGTGGCGACTTGCGGCAGCCGTTTTTGTGCTGGAGTGGGCACTCGGAATATATCTGGGATACCATAAGGTGCTTTTGGGCGATGCCATGAGCAGGACGGCTAATGCGTTTTACGTGTTCTATTCGGTCCCGCACCGTCTGACGTCCATGGGGCTTGTATGGAACCCGCTGCCATCCGTCATCCAGCTTCCGTTCGTCCTGCTGTCAAAGCTGTGGCGTCCCCTTGTCACAAAGGGGATCAGCATGTCTTTTGCCAGCGCCTTTTTTGAGGCTTGGGGCGTCATGGCAATGTACAGGTGCTTTCATACATTAAAATGCAGGGAAAGGGATGCGCTTACGATCATAATCCTGCTCGTATTGAACCCTTACGTAATGTTTTACGGTGCCAACGGCATGTCCGAGATCATGATGGCTGCCGCGGGCATGCAGATCATATCAAGCCTTACATGCTGGCTCAGAAAAGGTGAACCGTTTTACATCATGGAGATGGGGATGACCTTCGTTGTCATGTTCCTTATCCGCTATGAGGCTGTACCGTTTGCCCTTTTTGTCGGGCTGGGAATGGCGATCCACATGCTCGTTTCGAAGCGTGAGAGAAAATATTACCCGGGAAAGGGGATAGAGCCGTTCTGGTATATCGAAAGCACGATGTGGGTCACTTTTCTTCCGCTCATTTTTTCGGTCGTGTGCTGGATAATATATAACTGGCTCATTACCGGGAATCCGCTGTACTTTATGGATTCCGGATATTCTATGTCTGCATATTCTTCTTATTATCAGGATTACGGCGGGATACTGTCGGCGGTTGCATTCGTGTTCGAGAGGATATGGCCGATGCTCATCCCGTTTGCCGCACTTCTTATCGCAAGGGCCCTGACCGGTACCTTCTTCAGATATGAAACTCTCATCATGGTGTTCTGCGTACTGGGACTGTCAACATTTACGACCGTCCTGATACTTCTCGGAAAATCAGGGGGATATGTCAGGTATGTCTGCTATCCGCTGTTTTTTGCCCCGGCCTTTGTCCCTTATGCGATAAATGCCGCAAAGGAAAAAGCCGCGACGGTGGTCACTGCCATGTCCGTGGGACTTTTGGCATCTGCACTCGTGTTTGCGTGGGGATTTTCTCAGTCGCCGATGTTCCGTGAAGATCTGTTCCTGAACATACCTGCCAATTCTGAAACGGTCGCGGAATATCTGAACTCGAACTGCCGCAATTCGAAGGTGCTGATGGATTCATACCGCACATACTATATCATCATGAACGCGGACACCCCTGAAGAATGGGTGATCAGCTGCAGCATGGATTTTGAGGACTGTGTTGCGGATCCGGTAAAGACGGGGATAGATTACATGGTCGTTCCCCAGATAGGAAGCTACGGAAACATGGATGCGCTTAACATAGCCTGGCCCGAGCTCTACAACAGCGGTGCGGACTGGGCGGATGAAGTTGCGAGCATAGGAGAATACAAAATATTCAAGGTAATAAGATGAGCACTGAAGGCGGAGAAAAAAGAACAGGAAGAGGCGGACTCGGCTCACGGCTTATAGATCAGGGACTGATAACCGAGGAGCAGCTGAATGAGGCGCTAGAATACCAGAGAGACCATGACATTCTGCTCGGCGAGGCCCTCGGCGCGCTCGGGATACTGTCTGCAGGACAGCTCGCTGCATTCATCGGACAGGATAAGAGTGCGCCTATCGGTGAGATCCTGATCAAGGAAGGATACCTTAACCGCGAAAAGATGAACGCTGCTTTGGCATATCAGAGAGTTCACGGCGGACGTCTCGGATCGATCTGCGTTGAGATGGGTTTCCTGACACATTCACAGCTTGAGGCTGTCCTTGCCGGACGCCAGCGTGAAAAGACCCTGCTTGGCGACGAGCTGATACGTCGGGGGCTTATAACACGTGAGCAGCTTGATATGGCGCTCGAGCTTCAGAAGCGGAGCGGCGGACGCCTTGGTGACATTCTCCTGTGCCAGGATACCGTAAGGGAAGAGGACCTCTACAGGACACTGGCTGACATGATGCAGATGGGAAGGCTCGGCGCCGGACTCATGGGTGCGGATATAACGGCACTTCCTTATGACATGGCGCTTAGGCTTAAGGCGGTCATTGCCGATGAGGCGGCCAGCTATGTCCTGGTGACGGCCGAGGAACAGCTGAAGCCGGAAGAGCTTGGTGAGATTGAGGAATTTACCGGAAGGCACGTGGAGCAGGTGCTTGCGAGCAGCCATGAGTTCTTCTCGTGCTTCGAGAACATATACAGCAATCGCGAGTCGCACGAGAGCGTGTTCGGACTGTATGAGACACAGCCGGAGAACTCGGCGATCGTGACTTTCACATCCTCACAGATAATCGTAATGCTGTCGATGCTGCTCATAACGGGCGTTGTCGGCTTTGTCTTCAATCGCGGGAAAATGCTCCTCATTCTCATGGCGATATTCCAGACGATATACCTTCTGATGGCTGTGGCAAAATTCGTCCTAGTCATGAAGGGTACGAAAAAAGACGCGCAGCTGAGGTTTTCGAAAAAAGAGATCGCCGCGATTGATGAACATGAGCTTCCGGTGTACACGATACTGATCCCCGTCTACAAGGAGGTCGAGGTCATCCATCATCTCATAAACCGGATAGAGAATATGGATTACCCGAAATACAAGCTTGATGTCAGGATACTTCTTGAGGAGGACGACAGGGAGACCATAGAAGCGGTACAGAAGATGCATCTGCCGGCATATTTTTACCCTGTGGTCGTTCCGTTCTCACAACCCAAGACCAAGCCGAAAGCGTGCAATTACGGACTCATCGGCTGCAAGGGTGATTATGTGGTCATCTATGATGCGGAAGACCGTCCCGAACCCGACCAGCTCAAGAAGGCCTACCTTGCATTTCGCAGGCTTCCGGATGACTATGTGTGCGTGCAGGCAAAGCTGAATTATTATAACAGCTCGGAAAACTGGCTCACAAAGCTCTTCACCCAGGAATACAGCATGTGGTTCGAACTGCTCCTCGTCGGGATAATGCAGCTGAACGTCCCGATACCGCTCGGGGGGACGTCGAATCATTTCAAAACAGAGTTCCTGAAAAAAGTCGGAGGCTGGGATCCGTTCAATGTCACGGAGGACGCGGACCTCGGGATAAGGCTTTATAAGCATAAATGCCGTACGGCCGTTATAGATTCGCGTACATGGGAAGAGGCAAACTGCAGCCTGGGAAACTGGGTACGTCAACGGTCACGGTGGATAAAGGGATATATGCAGACCTTCTTCGTTCATATGAGGCATCCCATCCGGTTTTCCCGCCAGATAGGCGCAAGAGGCATGGTGGGGTATTTCGCGATGATCTTCGGAACGCCGTTCCTGCCGCTCATCAATCCGTTCTTCTGGGCAATGCTGGTGATATGGATACTGCTTCGGCCGTACTGGATAGAGAACCTGTTCCCGGGTGTGCTGTATTATGTGGCTGCGAGCCAGATGATAGTCGGAAATTTCATGTTCGTTTACATGAACATGGTCGGCACATATTTTGTCATAAGGGACTGCGCGCTGAAGAAGCAGCACCCGTTCTCGTATTCGATGATCCATTACGGACTGCTCACTCCGCTCTATTGGATATTTATGTCGATAGCAGCGTACAAGGCGCTGTTCCAGCTGATCGTAAAACCGTTTTACTGGGAGAAGACAAAGCACGGGCTGTCGTTTACCGATTCCGTATATGCGGCAAATGAGAAAAAACCGTCCGGTGTCAACACTTAACCATCAATACAGGTGAGGTAGTGTCAAGTGGGCTATGAAAGAATGAACTGAAAGAAAAAGGCTCAAACGAACCTTGAAAACTGTAAATATTTATACCGATAAGCTCTCCGAGGGCTTAGGGCGCTGCCCTAAGAACCCGCAAGGGACTCGTCCCTTGACCCACTTTGCGGGCTCTGCCCGCACCCGTCCTCGCCGGAAGCAGGCCAGCAAGCACACTTGCTGACCAATGTATCAGGATGATCCGTGAACCTTATGTCAAGGAACTTTCGCGGCATATCCTCGCGGCACAGCCGCTCCGGTATTCCACGGTTCCCTTGACAACGGTTCCGCTCCGTTTTATGCAGTTGCATCTTGTTGGATGTTTAGAATGGTCTGCTGGCCAAGTAATATAAGCATCTGCCATTTACCTGGCATGTTACCTGCATTCATGACCATGTCATCAATTACCGGAGGTTTGAACCCATTGTACTTGTGAGGCCGCAGGAAGTTGTAGTAAGCAACCCAGAGGGCGAGATCGTAGTTTGCACCATCATAGTTATTAAAGCCATTGGTAGGGCGATAGGATTCCTTGTATGTCCGGTTCAAGCGTTCAATCATCTGCTTGTATGGGCGGAACTCTGCAGATACTGCATCATCGTTCGTAAGTCCCAATACCTGTGTGATATCAAACTTGAACTTCTCTCCGGCATTGATAAGAAACTGTTGAGCAGCCAGAGGATAAGCGCTGTAAGCGTCAGCTATGAACCTGAAGTTCTTTGGTAGTTCCTTAAGGTGTTGAAATGCCATGCGCATAGCCATGATACATGGACCGGCACCACGGTTGTCAGATACCTGATATCCGACTATGGCCCTGCTGGCAGCATCCATGATAAACCAGATGAAGCCTTTTATACCAAGGACCTTGATATAAGTTTCATCGGCAGTAAATACAGACCCTTTTTCGTAAGGGTAAGTATCGACAAACGGTTTTATACATAAGGCTGCAGTCTTGCAGTAGTTGGCGACCTGCTGATGTGAAACAGAAATGTCGTACAGATCCTTAAGGGCATGGGAAGTCTTACGAAGCGACAGTCCAAGATTGACATGCATGGTGAGACACAGGGACATGATGTAAGCGTTATTCTTTGTGAACTTCAAAGATGAGGCATTCTTTGGAAGGGTGGTTATATCCATCTTGAAGAAATCTATCGTGAACTCACGGTAGATGTAGTGAAGCTTATATTTGTTCTTGCCATAGTCTTCATCGAGATCTTTCTTATCGACCTTCTTGAGATTGTTCAGGTAGTACGGGCATTTGGGATTAACGCATTTGTGTACGATGAAATGCTTGCGATCTTTCTTGGGAACAAGAGTATGAGTGCAGTAAGGGCATCTGAGCTTGAGAGATGTATGACGATTCTCTTCTGGTGAGAAAAGTGTCTGACAAACCTTGCACTGAAGCTGACCTTTGGAACCATTGTTCTTGTAGAGATAGATCTTAGGTGCATTGCATCTAGGACATTTGCAATCATTAGGGATATCGCATTCAGAACGACGCCTTATAGGTTTGATGGGTTTATCATCTGGATAACGCCACTGAAGATAAGCCATGAAATCCCTGTAGTCCCAAGGCTCAACATTCAGGATCAGAGGGAGTTTATCAATCTTAAACTTCTGATATTTGGGAGAATGGGAATCATCATAAGCCCACTGTTTAAGAGGTATGTATCTGCAGATAAAGTTGATCAGCCAGCAGTTCTGTTGATAGAGCTGTTGAATAAGTTGAAGTAAATAAAGTATAATGCTCACGAGCATTGTCTCCTTGGATTTTGTGAGTTTGGTCGCTGACATTATACCAATAGAGGGAGGTCAATGCTCTTTTTATTTTGAACTCCCGATAAATAGAGGTTTTACACAAAAATAAGGGGTGTCGATTAGACACTACCTTCTTGTGATTGGAGGAAAGTGAAATGGCACTTACAAAGACAGTGAATATTGATGGCAAGGATGTGACTTTTAAGGCATCGGCAGCCATTCCGAGAATATACAGAAACAGATTCCATCGTGATATTTATAAGGATCTGCATGACCTTCAGAAGAGTATCGATCAGGAAGATCCGGAGGCATCTGCTTTGGATACTTTCTCTTTGGAACTGTTCGAGGATATCAGCTATATCATGGCGAAGCATGCGGATCCGCAGGGTGTTCCGGATACGCCGGATGAGTGGCTGGATCAGTTCGGGACATTTTCCATCTACCAGGTGCTGCCGGAGATCATTGAACTCTGGGGTCTGAATGTGCAGACGCAGGTGGAGAGTAAAAAAAACTTCGAGCGACTGACCGGGAAATGACAACGCCGCTCTTGCTGTTAAGGGCGGTGCAGCTTGGTGTGCATATCAGTGAGATGGATCTGCTGACCATCGGAGAGATCAATGATATGTATACGGAGATGCAGAGGGATGAGCAGCAAGGTGAATTTTGTTATGTCGGAACGCAGGAGGACATGGATAAATTTTGATTGATATTTACAGGCGAGAATGATATAATATAATTCAAATCGAAATGAAGGGCACACATAACGTGTGAGGGTGTAGGAATGATTATTAGATAATTTGATTTGGTAAATGCAAACGGAAGAATAAGACCTGCAAGGGTCTGTTTGTATATGCCGAATTAGATTATCGTATCATTCTA
>JAILLI010000221.1 GCA_024693225.1 Lachnospiraceae bacterium | reverse complement strand
CGACGAAGTCGGTGTTGTGAAGGCGGAGCGCCGCATGAGCGGGTACGGCAGTCTATATCAGGGGCCCGCTTGCGGGAGGAACCTGACTACATATAATACTAATATATACAAGACAAGGAGACTATCATGAGATATTTTATCACCGGCGGAGCCGGCTTCATAGGTTCAAACATGGCCGACAGGCTGCTTGCGGAACCTGACAATGAAGTAGTTGTATATGACAATTTTTCAACCGGCAGGCACGAGTTTTTAGAGGATGCCCAAAAGTCCGACAGATTCACGCTCGTAGAAGGAGATACGCTGGATCTTCAGGCCCTTACCAAAGCGATGGAAGGCTGTGAGTTCGTATTTCATTTTGCCGCAAATGCGGATGTACGTATGGGATGTGAACATCCCCGCAAGGATCTTGAGCAGAACACGATAGCAACATACAACGTGCTTGAGGCCATGCGCGCGAATGGCATAAAAAGGATAGGTTTTTCCTCAACAGGATCCGTTTATGGCGAAGCGGAAGTGATCCCCACACCGGAGAATGCCCCTTTCCCCATACAGACCTCACTTTACGGGGCCTCAAAGCTTGCCTGCGAGGGGCTTCTGGCAGCCTATGCCGAGGGTTTCGGGTTCACGGCTTATATATTCAGATTTGTTTCCATACTGGGAGAACGTTATACCCACGGACATGTTTTTGATTTTTGCAGAAAGCTTTCAGCGGATCCGACAAAGCTCCATATATTGGGAGACGGACACCAGAAGAAATCCTATCTGTATGTGAAGGACTGCATGGAGGCCATCCTGACGGTAGTAAGGAATGCAAAGGAAAAAGTGAACATATATAACCTGGGAACAGATGAATATGTCGAAGTCAATGATTCGGTCGGCTTCATATGCAGGAAACTGGGGGTCGAACCGGCCTTTACCTATGAAGGGGGAGAGCGGGGATGGATCGGAGACAATCCCTTCATATATCTTGATACAAAAAAAGTCAGGTCACTGGGATGGGAGCCCAAGGCGACCATTGAGGAAGGTGTCATAAAGACTGTGGAATATCTTCAGGATAATCCCTGGGTCTTTGAAGCGAGGAAGTGACACCTGCGGTATCGGTTTGAAAATGGCAGAGCGCTCAAGGAGAAGATAAGATGATAATTGCAAGAAGTCCGCTTAGGATAACGCTTGGAGGGGGAGGTACCGATCTTCCTTCATATTATGAGGAACGGGAGGGTTTTCTCATTTCCGCGGCAATTGATAAATATGTTTACATCACTCTTCACGAGACATTTGAGAAAGGCTATTTTCTCAAATATTCCAAGTTCGAGAAGTGTTCCGAGATAGATGAGATACAGCATCCGATCATAAGGGAAGCCTTAAAGCTCCTCGAATGGAAGAAGCCGTGTCTGGAGCTGTGCTCTATGGCTGATATACCTGCCGGAACGGGCCTGGGCTCATCGAGTTCTTTTACGACTGCCCTTCTGCGTGCGCTTCATTCCATGCAGGGCAACATAGTAAGCACCCGTACCCTTGCGGAGGAGGCCTGTGAGATCGAGATGAACCGTCTCAAGGAGCCCATAGGCAAGCAGGATCAGTATATAGCCAGTTACGGAGGCATAACCTGCATGAATTTCCACAGGGACGGATATGTATGGGTGGATCCGCTCCGTATATCGGATGAGACCCTCTACAATCTTGAGGACAATCTGATCCTGTATTTTACCGGGTTCTCGCGGTCTGCCGGAAACATACTGAAAGAACAGGATGACAAGAGCAAGGACCATAATGAGGATATGCTGAAGAACCTTGATTTTGTAAAGGATCTGGGTTATCAGAGTAAGAACGCACTTGAAAAGGGCGATCTTGACACCTTTGCCGACATCATGAACACACATTGGGAATACAAGAAGAAACGTTCGGGAGGGATGAGCAATCCCAAGATAGATGAATGGTACAGTCTTGCCCTTGCAAACGGAGCCCAGGGTGGAAAGATGATCGGGGCCGGCGGCGGCGGATTCCTTATGTTTTACGTTAAGGATAAGGCACGCCTTCGTGATGCCATGAGAGATACCGGCATGAGCGAAGTCAGATTCAGATTTGAGAAGGAAGGGTCAAGGATCTTATGATAAGTCCGGCTGATGTTCAGGTTGTCGTTCTCATGGGAGGTCTCGGTACGAGACTGAAGGAATATACAAAGGAATGTCCCAAGTCACTTGTAGATGTCTGCGGCAGACCCTTCTTTGATCATCAGCTCGATCTGCTCACAGCCTGGGGCTTTCATAAATTTCTCTTCCTTATAGGCTACAGGGCCGACATGATAGAAGACCACTATGGCGACGGAAGAGACCGGAACATATCCATACAGTACAGTTATGACGGAGAAAAGCTCCTGGGAACGGGCGGTGCAGTAAGGCGCGCCTATGACCTTCTCGAGGATGATTTTCTCCTTATTTACGGGGATTCCTTCATGGATATCGATTACGCGGAGACCATATACCGCTACGAAAGAGGGAAATCCCGGGGGGCACGGGCCCTGATGACGGTGCTTCGCAACAACAACAGGTTCGATAAGAGCAATGTGGTGATGCGCGAAGGAAAGATAGTCCTCTACGACAAGCATGAGCCCACACCCGAAATGGAATACATAGATTACGGGGTATGCATGTATGAAAAGTCTCTCTTTTCCGCCTTCGGGGAAGACGAGGCATTTGATATCTCTGTGATACAGCATGATCTGTCGGTAAAAGGACAGATGACCGCTCAGATTGTGACCAAGCGCTTTTACGAGATAGGAAGCCCGGCATCTTATAAGGAATTTTCCGGGTATGTGACCCGGCGGTTTGAGGAAAGCCATCCGGCTGTATTCTTAGACAGGGACGGGGTCATCAACAGCATAGTCTGGAATGATGACATAGATCAGCTTGACAGCCCCATGAAAGTGTCGGAATTTGAATTCCTTCCCGGAGCGGCATCCGCAATTAAGACCTTTAAGGAAAAGGGATACTATGTTTTTATAGTCACCAACCAGCCAGGTGCCGCAAAAGGCAAGACAGATCTTGCCACGCTTTATGACATCAATACATACATGATAAGCTCCCTTGCCGGGGAAGGGGCCGAGATCGATGATCTCTTTATGTGTCCTCACTACACGAAAGAACTTCCCATGACAAAAGAGAGCTTCCTTATAAGAGAGTGTAACTGCAGAAAGCCCAAGCCCGGGCTGATCTACAGGGCCATGCGCAAATACAGCATAGACATGTCGAGATCATATATGATAGGCGATTCCTGTACGGATATGGCAGCGGGCGCTGCGGCAGGGCTCAGGACCGTGTTCATAGGTGATCTCAAGTGCGACCTGTGTAAGAAGCTCGGGGAAGAGATGCCCATGTTCATAGCAAAGGACATAGTTGATGCGGCTTCTTCGGTTGAGGATGTAAGATGATTACCCTGAGGGGATCATATAAAGTCAGATTGTTGGGAAGAATGGACCCGTAAAGGGTTCAATAAGGGAAAAGGAGGAAACAATTATGACGAAAGGGTACATTAAGCAATATCTGGAGGAAACGATCAGTATTGCGCAGACTGTTTCACAGGAGGAGATCGAGAAGGGAATAGACATACTCCGTGAAACAAAGAAAAACGAAGGCAGACTGTTCATTCTCGGCGTGGGAGGAAGTGCAGCTAATGCTTCCCATGCGGTCAATGATTTCAGAAAGATCGGGGGGATCGAAACATACGCTCCTACAGACAATGTTTCGGAACTGACGGCAAGGACCAATGATGAGGGTTGGGAGACGACTTTTGAAAAGTGGCTCGAGACAAGCCATTTAGGTGAGAAAGACTGTATCATGGTATTTTCCGTTGGTGGAGGAAGTGAGACGACATCCCTTAATATCGTTAATGCCCTTAAGCTGGCAAAAGAGCGCGGGGCAAAGGTCATATCGATCGTGTCAAGGACCGGCGGCTACTCAAAACAGGTTAGCGATGCCTGTGTTCTCATACCGGTTGTCGATGATAAAAGGATAACACCCCATGCCGAGGGATGGCAGGGAGTGATCTGGCACCTGATGGTTAATGCAATGTCATGACGAAGTCATGACAGGCGGAACGCCGCTTGAGTGGGTACGGCAGCTAAACCGGATTAACAAACCTGCCTACACCGGGAGCGCCCATCGCCGGAGGCGATCCAAATGCGCGACCGACCTTGTAGAGAAGGCGGAACGCCGTTCGAGTGGGTACGGCAGTTAATGTTTAAATAATGAAAGGGGTAAATGATGACAGCAAAAGATCTTACTATTACAATATACGCCGACGGAGCCGATATCGAGGCGATGAAGGAAGAATACAAAAAGGGGTATGTGAAGGGATTTACTACTAACCCGACCCTGATGAAAAAGGCGGGTGTCAAGGATTACGTTACCTTCGCAAAGGAATGCGTTAAGGAGATCCCCGATCTTCCGCTATCCTTTGAGGTGTTTGCGGACGATTTTGACGGGATGGAAGAGGAAGCAAAGATAATATGCGGCCTGGGAAAGAACGTATTTGTTAAGATACCCATCACCAATTCAAAGGGGGAGAGCAGCATCCCTCTTATAAAGAAGCTTTCGGAACAGGGACTGAAGCTTAATGTCACTGCCATACTTACAATGAAGCAGATAGAGGAGACGGTTGACGCTTTTGCGGACGGAACCGAAAACATCGTGTCCATATTTGCCGGCAGGATCATGGATACGGGAGTAGATGCCGTCCCCATGATGAAAAAAGCAAAGGAGATCGCCGCGAAAAAGCCCGGAACACTCACCCTGTGGGCAAGCTGCCGGGAGGTTTACAATATAGTACAGGCCCAGGAATCGGGAACGGACATCATCACTGTTACCAATGCCATACTTGCAAAGCTTCCCAACTTCGGAAAGGATCTTGCCCAGCTGTCTCTCGAGACGGTTCAGATGTTTGTGAATGATGGCAGAAGCCTCGGATTCAGTATCCGTCAGTGATTCTCTTGTTATCTTGTATAATATGGGAGATGAATCGGAAAATTTGTTGTGATTTTTCACAAATTTCAGCCAATTGTTGACAAAACCGCGTAACTGCGCTATATTTTTTAATGCACGTAAGAATTTTGCTTTATTTTAAGGCATTTTATGATGATAAAGGTAGTTTGAAAGGAGAATTATTATCATGGCTGAAGTTAAAAAACCCGCAGTTACAGTTAAGAAAGCTGTTGTTACAGAGCCCGAGAAGGCTAAAGAGGCTATCAAGGCTGCTGTAGCAGAGAAGAAGGCAGCAGCTCCCGCTAAGTCAGCTGAACCCGCCAAGGCAGCACCTGCGAAGAAAGCACCTGCGAAGAAGGCTCCTGCAAAGAAAGCAGCACCTGCTAAGAAGGCAGCAGCTCCCGCCAAGAAAGCAGCTCCCGCTAAGGCAGCAGCTCCTGCCAAGAAGGCAGCTCCCGCCAAGAAGGCAGCTCCCGCTAAGGCAGCAGCTCCCGCTAAGAAGGCAGCTCCCGCCAAGAAGGCAGCTCCTGCCAAGAAGGCAGCTCCCGCTAAGAAGGTTGAAGTTAAATCTTCAGTATCACTTCAGTTCCAGGGTAAGGATTATACAACAGCAAATCTTGTAAAGATGGCTAAAGATGCATACAAGAAGGCAGGCGGCAAGGATACTCTTAAGACTATCGCCGTATATGCAAATGTGGATGACGGAATGGCTTACTTTGTAGCTAACGGCACATTCCAGGGCAAGTTTGAGATCTGATCGGCTTGCGGACATTTTTATCAACAGTTAAGGGGACTAGCGATAGTCCCCTTTTTTATCGAAAGAGATCACAGGCCTTAGAAGATACAGGGCCGGAATTATCGGATATGGAGGTTTGACTGATGATCAGATTACATGATGAAGGTGTTTTTCTGACGGACGGTGTGGGTATAGTTCCCTGTACGGATGATGTTCCCTATCAGAAAGATGAGGCAAGGAAGAACACCATAGCCTATGGGATACTCTCGGATCATAATACATCCCCTGATATGGAAAAGCTTAAGATAAAGTTTGATAAGCTTACCAGCCATGATATCACTTATGTCGGGATCATCCAGACTGCGAGAGCATCGGGACTTGAGAAGTTCCCGATCCCTTATGTACTCACGAACTGCCATAACAGTCTGTGCGCTGTAGGAGGGACCATAAACGAGGATGACCACATGTTCGGACTGACGTGTGCAAAGAAGTATGGCGGGATCTATGTTCCTCCCCACCAGGCGGTAATACACCAGTTTGCCCGTGAAATGCTTGCGGGCGGCGGCAGGATGATACTCGGTTCCGATTCACACACAAGATACGGAGCTCTCGGAACAATGGCCATGGGCGAGGGAGGTCCCGAGCTTGTCAAGCAGCTGCTCGGACGTACATATGATATTGACTGTCCGGAAGTTACGGCGGTATACCTGACCGGATCACCCAGACCCGGAGTAGGACCGCAGGACGTTGCGCTTGCCATAATCGGAGCGGTATTTGAGTGCGGATATGTAAAGAATAAGATAATGGAGTTTGTAGGCCCCGGCCTTGCATCCTTAAGCGCGGATTTCCGCATCGGAGTGGATGTCATGACCACGGAGACCACATGTCTTTCATCGATATGGCAGACCGATGAGACTATACATGAATTCTATGAGATACACAAGAGGCCGGAGGACTACAAAGAGCTTACTCCCGGCCCGGTTGCATATTATGACGGGATGATCGAAGTGGACCTGTCGGAGATAGAACCCATGATAGCAATGCCCTTCCATCCCAGCAACACCTACACGATAGATGAGGTGAACGCCCATCCCGAAGAGATACTTGCCGATGTTGAAAAGAAGGCTGCCGTATCCCTTGGAGGTGCGGTTGACTATAAACTGACAGACAGGATAAGGGACGGGAAGATATTTGTTGACCAGGGCATAGTGGCAGGTTGTGCAGGCGGAGGCTTTGAGAATATATGCGCTGTTGCCGACATACTTGACGGTAAGAGCATAGGTGACGGAAAGTTCACCCTAAGCGTCTACCCGGCCTCTGTTCCCATCTATATGGAACTGATCAGAAACGGCTGTGCCGCAAAGCTCATGGAGACGGGAACCGTTATCAAGACGGCCTTCTGCGGACCCTGCTTTGGAGCCGGAGACACTCCGGCAAACAACGCATTCTCCATAAGGCATTCCACCAGGAATTTCCCCAACCGTGAAGGGAGCAAGCTTCAGAACGGGCAGATATCCTCGGTGGCACTCATGGATGCCAGGTCTATCGCTGCGACGGCGGCAAATAAGGGAATACTTACAAGTGCGGCAAGACAGATCGAGGAAGATACATTAAAGAAGTACAGATACTCCTTTGATTCTGCCATCTATGCAAACAGGGTCTTTGATTCGAAAGGGGTTGCCGATCCGGCTCAGGAGATCCATTTCGGCCCCAATATCAAGGACTGGCCTGCAATGGAGGCACTTCCGGATAATCTTCTTCTGCGGGTCGTATCCGAGATACATGATCCGGTTACCACAACGGATGAACTGATTCCTTCCGGCGAGACTTCTTCATACAGATCCAATCCTCTGGGACTGGCGGAATTTGCCCTTTCAAGGAAGGATCCCATGTACGTGCCCCGTGCCAAAGAGGTCAGGGCTGCCGAGACTGCAAGGGTATCGGGAAAAGATCCCGAAGGAGCCCTTGATAAGTTTACCGGTATAATGGAGACGATAAAGAAGGACTTTCCGGCTGCCTCTATGTTAAATACCGGGATCGGTTCGACCATCTTTGCAGTAAAGCCCGGTGACGGATCCGCGAGAGAGCAGGCGGCCAGCTGCCAGAAGGTACTGGGAGGCTGGGCAAATATAGCAAACGAGTATGCCACAAAGAGATACAGGAGCAACCTTATCAACTGGGGTATGCTGCCCTTCATCATCGATGAGGGTGCTCTTCCCTTTACGAACCTTGATCACATCTTCGTACCGGACATCAGGAAGGCAGTTGAGGAAGGTGCGGCTGATATAGATGCTTATCTTGTAAAGGGCGAAAAGCTTGAAAAATTCCTTCTTCATATGGGACAGCTGACACAGGACGAGCGCACTATCATACTTAAAGGCTGTCTGATAAATTATTATGCATCGTGATCCTTGCCGGCAGATCTTTGGGGTTAAATTTCAAAGCCCGTCTTCCGATATAATATTCGGAGGGCTCATCGCCGAAGGCGATCCGTATGCAGGTAAGGCCCTATGACATATAAAATTATATATCGACAGCAAGACGCGGCAGACATCAGGAACGGATTCTCAGACGGAGATCCGTTCCTTTTTACGTTTATGTACATTCTCATGCCATCGATGCTGTCAGAAAGGATGAAGGAGGGATGATTTGATAATCAAAAGCAGCAGTATAGGAATGGAGTCCGCCAGAACTTATACTTCTGTGAGCGCAAGAAGCTATCAGACTTCCGGGAGCCTTATCGCTTTTCCCGGGATACTCGATGATGCTTACGGTGCAAAAAAGAAACAGGAAGTTTCAAAAGAAGAGGCCGGGGAAGAAAACTCCGGGAAGACGGATGCGCAAAATACAAAGAACGATTTTGACAGCATCTTCAGTAAGATGAAGGCATTCGCCGCAAGTGACTCATATGAGTCCAAACTGCGCAGGGATGCCATGGACCGGATAAGGATCGAATGCATACAGTTCCTGCTCTATATGCTATTCGGTTCAAAAGGGGATGAAAGCCTGTCACCGGCTGTGACCGGGTCGCAAACGGATAATACAGTGGTGTCCGAGGTCAGGGAAACCTACCGGTATTACAGATCCGAAAGTGAGGAAACCGTCTTTTCCACAAAGGGTAAGGTGGTAACAGAAGACGGACGTGAGATGGATTTTAACCTGGATCTGTCCATGAGCCGGACCTTTACCGAGTATTATGAGCGGAACGTGTCAACCTTCAAGACCTTTACCGATCCTCTTGTGATCAATATCGATGCTCCAATTGCAAAAGTGTCTGATGTGAAGATATCCTTCGATCTTGACTGTGACGGGGAAGCGGAAGAGATAAGTGCCCTTTCGGAGGCAAGCGGATATCTGGCACTTGACGCAAGCGGAGACGGTATCATAAATGACGGGAGCGAGCTTTTCGGCACCTCTTCGGGTGACGGATTTGCGGACCTTGCGGCATATGACAGTGACGGTAACGGATGGATAGATGAGGCTGATGAGATATTTGACAGACTTGTGATCGCTTACATCAAAGAAGACGGGACACAGGAACTGGTCAGGCTGAAGGATAAGGATGTGGGAGCCATATATACGGGCAGCGCATCAACACAGTTTTCGCTGAATGATCCGGCTACGAATGAGGAGAGGGCAAGGATAAGACAGACGGGGATCTTTTTGTATGAAAGCGGGATGATGGGGACAGTCCAGCACCTGGATCTCGCACAGTAAAAAGAAGGGGCATGTCAGATCTTAGGCATGCCCCTTTCAGTCTTCTTCAAGGACCGAAAACTCCATATAGTCAAAAGGAACTTCTTCTATGAAGCTGTCTTTGTAAAACCTGACTTTTGAGTATCTTTTGAAATCATTTATGTTCGTATCAAGCCAGATGGGACGGCATATGTCGAGATCATAACAGGCTTTGTCAATGGCGGCAAACACCTTATGGGTGCGGGTGTCATCACCGTCTATCGTGATCGCAGTATCTTCTGTCATGCGGTTTTCCAGAAACAGTCTTATCCAGAATCTCATGCAACGATTATATTACAGGACCGGGCTTTTGTTAATACGGGATACTTATTTCCTTTATTGCTTATTAGCACAGAAAATTATATAATATTACGGTGGTAATATGACGGAGGGTATTGTTTTGGAGGTTGATTTCAACAATAAGGAGCAGGATATAACATGGGAGGAGATAATCCTTCTGCATAATTCCGCGCTCAAAGAGATAGGTACCAAGCTGGAGATACTCAATGATGAGTTCCAGCATATTCATCAGTATAATCCCATAGAACATATCAAGTCGCGCATCAAGAGTCCCGAATCCATAGTCAGAAAGCTCAAGAAAAAGGGATATGAGGTCACGCTTGAGAACATGGCCAAGTATGTGAACGATATAGCCGGTATCCGCATTATCTGTTCATTTACTTCCGATATCTATCAGATAGCAAATATGTTGCGCAAGCAGAATGATATCAAAGTCATCTCGACCAAGGACTACATCGAGAGCCCGAAGGAAAGCGGTTACAAGAGTTATCACATGCTCGTGAGCATACCCATCTACCTGTCGGATTCGGTCGTCGACACTAAGGTTGAGATACAGATCAGGACCATAGCCATGGACTTCTGGGCAAGCCTGGAGCACAAGATGAATTATAAGTTCGAAAGCGATGCTCCCGAAGAGATCAGAAAAGAACTGTTCGAGTGTGCCATGATGGTAGAGCAGCTTGATGACAGGATGCTGATAATAAACGACAAGATACAGAGAGCCAAGAAGGAAGAGGCGATCTGGAAGATAGACTGAGAGTATTATCCCATATATATGAGGAGTGGCCAGGTGGATGAGAGTCACCTGGCCAATATTATGAAAAAATACATCTGGTTGTCTGGAGAAAACCTCTCCATTGGAGATGTATAAAATATACCATTTAATTATGAATAAATTATGAACAAACTATGAATATATGGTAAATGTTTCCAAAGCAAGAGGGAATATACCGTCTTCTATTGTAAAAACTGCACAAGTGCATGAAGATCAGGCTCTTATTGAGTTTTAAGGCAAAAAATGGTAAAATATCATAGTTATGTAGATACGAAGCCCGTATCGGTCGGGCTCATTTTACAACCCCGGGAGGTTAAGATGGACGGATTCAGAGAGAGATTAAGCGGAAGATACGATCGTTCGCAGGCAAGAGGCGGATATGAACGAACGGCATCCGATGACCGGTATGAGAATGAAAGATATGAAAGACCTTCAAGAAGGAATACCGCTGAAGGCGGCATTTCCCAGGAAGCCCTGAATGAGACCATAGCAAAGTCCAACAGGGAACAGCTTGATGTCATCGCCGACTTTTTTGATGAAGCAAAAGCGGACAGAATGGAATCCGAGAGGGCGATAATAGATGCTTTTACCCACGGAATGAATGAACTGTCGGTAAAAGCCGGCAGCAGGACAGAACAGAGCGAGGCTCCGGCAGCACCGATCGCGGTAGTTGACGAGCAGAATGCCGAGACGCTTGCAAGGATAGAGAGGATCTCCGGACAAAACGCGGAGACGCTTAATGAAAACGGGGAAATACTGGGCAGGAGCATCGACACACTCCGTGCCAATTCGGAGGTTCTTAATGAGATAAGGACCACCATGGGTCAGGTACTGTCTTCCTCCGAAGAAGTGAAGAATGCATCCGGACAGCTTCAGGAAAGCATCAGACAGAGTATAGGGGAGATCTCCGGACAGGCTTCTCCCATGCAGGATCTTACCATAGATTTTACTGAAGAGAAGAATGAGATCATAGGAGCCGTAGGAGATAACAGAGCCATCCTCAACATGATCCGTCAGGATGTACTGAACGGTTTTGCCAGAAACAGCGAGAGCGAAGATGAGCAGGAAGAGAAGGCAGCCCCTTTCTCGGCGGAAGATGCGGACAGATATTATAAAGAACTCGAAGATCATGTCCACAAAGAGTGTGTCAAGTGCTACAGGAACGTTCAGCAGGCCCTTACCGAACAGAGCAGTGAGGCAAATGCAGCTGTGCTCAAATCCGTATCCGGTATGAGGATCATGGTCCTTATAGGGATGATATTCGGGATAATCGGAGGAATAACAGGTATATTAAGCCTTCTGATCAATCTGGGGTTGATCGTCCTTTGATATGAGGTAACATGAGTCATCTTACCAAGTACGTAAACTTTATTAAATATTCACATTATTTAGCAATGCTGGCCACGGCATTGCTAATTTTTGTGTGCGCACCGGGACTTAAGAAGCTCGAGGATACAAAGACCAGCAATATGGTCAGCGTGTTCATAAACGGAACGCAGGTGGGGACCGTAAAAGACGCGTCCGAGGTGGCGGGAATGATCACCGAAGCCAGGCGCCGTATAGCATCCGACAGCAAAAACCTGGTCCTGGTGGAGTGCGAAGTGGTCCTGTCCGGATCGACGGATGTTGTGGGACAGGTTGATGACAGGGAAGTTATCGTTAACAATATATACGAACTCTTCCGCGAAAATGTGATGAGGACCAAACAGCCGGCATATGAAGTCAAGATCAATGATTTTACGGTAAACTTAAGGAGCCTTGATGATGTCATAGCCCTGCTTGATGCGTCCAAGTCCGAATATGATCCCGATTCCGAATGGAAGGTCTGGCTCGAACCTGACAATACCCGTGAACTGAACGTCATGACGACCAGGATAGAAAAAGTCACCCCGCAAAAAGAAGAGGAAGAAGAAACACAGAAGGTCTTTCCGACCGGCGGAGCCCTGCTCAGGATGGAGGAGCTTTATGACGCGGCCTATTCCCAAAACTTAGAGGATTCCTATGAGTTCGGGGTCAACCGGATCGCTTTTGATGAGAACGTGGAGGTCGTGCAGGCTTACGTTGACGGAAACAAGATAAGCAGTCTTGAAGAAGCAATCGAGGCGGTTACCAAAACAAGTGAGAAGAGTAAAAAATACGAGGTTGTCGCCGGAGATACACTTGGCGGTATAGCCCAGAAGAACGACATGACCATAGATGAGATCATAGAACTCAATCCGGTCAATATTCCGAATGAGAATGCCACCATCCGTGTAGGCGATGAGATAACCATATCCTCTCCGGAACCCGAGCTTTCGGTTGTTCGGACAGAGCGCAGATATTATGAGGAAAATTACGACGAGGATGTTGTCTATGTCGATAATGATGACTGGTATACCAACGAATCCGTAGTCCTCCAACAGCCTGTTACCGGTTACCGGAAGGTTGTTGCCGATGTTACTTACCGTAATGCCCAGCTTCAGAGTACGGATATACTTTACCAGAACGTTACCGTAAAGGCCGTAGCCAAGATAGTCGAGAGGGGAACCAAGGTGCCTCCCAACTATGTATATCCCCTGTGGGGAAGGCTGTCTTCGGGATTTGGAAGAAGAAAAGCTCCCAAAAGAGGTGCCAGCACCTTCCATAAGGGCATAGACATAGCGGTTCCGATCGGAACAGCCGTAATGGCCTCGTGCGGCGGTACGGTATCAAGAGCCGGCTGGGGAAGCGGTTACGGATATGTTGTCTATATCGACCATCCGGACGGGAAGAGCACCAGATACGGGCATCTGAGCAAGGTTCTGGTCAAAGCGGGGCAGAAAGTCTCCCAGGGACAGAAGATAGCTTTGAGCGGAAATACCGGCGTTTCGACGGGACCCCACCTGCATTTTGAGATACTTGTGGGAGGTGCTCAAGTAAATCCGCTCAAATATCTGCATTGATTTTTGTCTATTTTGTTAGATTCTCCAAAAAGATGCTTTGGAGTTGAAAGGTAAATTTAAGGGGTTTATAATTGTTGCCGAGGTGTGAAAATTGGATCAGTACATTATAAAGGGTGGTAACCCTTTGGTGGGCGAAGTCGATATCGGAGGAGCCAAGAATGCCGCACTCGGCATACTTGCGGCTTCGGTCATGACTAAAGACCCCGTGATAATTGAAAACCTTCCGGACGTGAGAGATACGGCGGTACTCATCCAGGCCATGGAGAGTATCGGTGCCGTGGTTAAGAGACTGGACCGGCATACGGTCGAGGTGAATGCCTCCGTCATCAGCAATCTTACCATAGATGACGGCTTCATCAAGAAGATCAGAGCCTCTTATTATATGCTGGGTGCGCTTTTGGGACGTTTCGGCCAGGCTGAGGTCGCTCTTCCCGGAGGATGCAACATAGGAAGCCGTCCGATAGATCAGCATCTTAAAGGCTTCAGGGCCCTCGGTGCCAAGGTCGAAGTGTCAAGAGGTATGATATCGGCAAAGGCCGGAAACCTTATCGGCAATCATATATATATGGATGTCGTTACGGTAGGTGCCACGATAAATGTCATGCTTGCCGCAACTCTTGCATCGGGAAAGACCATTATAGAAAACGCAGCCAAGGAACCCCATGTGGTCGATGTGGCTAACTTTTTGAACAGCATGGGTGCCAACATCAAGGGCGCCGGTACCGATGTCATCAGGATAAGAGGGGTGGAGAGCCTTCACGGGACTACATATTCCATCATACCCGATCAGATAGAGGCCGGTACTTTCATGTTTGCGGCCGCCATCACCAAAGGCGACATAGCCATCAGAAACGTTATACCCAAGCATCTTGAGAGCATAAGTGCCAAGCTTATAGAGATAGGCTGTGAGATCGAGGAGTTTGATGATACTCTCCGTGTCGTGGCAGCCAGGAGGCTCTCAAATACTCAGGTCAAGACACTGCCCTATCCCGGATTTCCCACGGATATGCAGCCGCAGATAGCCACAACACTTGCTCTTTGCGAAGGGACCAGCATAGTGACAGAGAGTATCTTCGAGAACAGGTTCAAGTATGTCGGAGAGCTCCAGAGAATGGGTGCCAACATCAAGGTTGAAGGAAACACAGCCATAATAGAAGGCGTGGACACCTTTACGGGAGCCGGCATATCGGCGCCGGATCTTCGCGCGGGAGCAGCCCTTGTCCTTGCGGCACTTGCAGCGGACGGGATCTCCATAATAGATGATATCAAATACATCGAAAGAGGCTACGAGGATTTTCCGGAAAAGTTATCATCACTCGGAGCCGTCATAGAAAAGGTCGAAACAGAGAGAGATATACAGAAGTTCAGATTAAAGGTCGGTTGATCCGGCCTTTTTCTATTTATCTATTTATTTGACAATCCCACAGCCCGTTCATATAATTATAATGTATTTTTGCGTGCTTTAAGGAGATCATTCGTGAAGAGGGTACGTATTTCAGACCTCCGTCCCGGAATGAAAACGGCGGAGGATGTTTTTTCATACAACAATCAGATGATAGTGCCCAAGGGGGCCGTCCTGGACGATAAGGTGATAACCCGTCTGGAGTTTTACTCCGTGCTGGCTGTCCGTATAGCCGAGGAAGGTGAAGAGACAGCTGATGATGCCAAAGATCTTCAGGCCCCGGCAGAGGTAAACGAGAACTTGCCTTATTCCCAGAGAGTCAGGAACAGCAAGCAGTTTAAGAGATTTGAAAAAACATTCCTGGAAAACAGTCTGGTCTTTAAGGAAAATCTGAAGAATATAGCAGAGGCCGGTGCCGAGATCGACAGCCGGTCCATGATAGAGTCCATAACCGGCCTTATCCCGGAGGATATGACCGGGTCAGGTGTCTTTGACATGCTCCATAACATGAGGCAGTATGATGATTTCACATACATGCATTCCATGAATGTGGCACTGATATGCAATGTGTTCGCAAAGTGGCTTGGCATGTCCGAAAAGGATGTGGACATCCTTACCCTTGGCGGTCTTTTACACGACATCGGCAAGCTAAAGATACCCGATAACATCATCAGGAAACCGGACAAGCTGTCTCCGGCTGAATATAATATCATCAAGACCCATTCTCTTCAGGGCTATAACATACTGAAGGATAAGAACATAGATGAGAATGTCAAGCAGTGCGCTCTCATGCATCACGAAAGATGTGACGGTTCGGGATATCCTTTGGGACTTACGGACAGCAAGATCAATTCCTATGCCAAGATAGTGGCCATAGCAGATGTCTATGATGCCATGACGGCTGCAAGGGTATACCGCGGGCCCCTGTGTCCTTTTAAGGTGATCAGCATATTTGAATCGGAAGGTCTTCAGAAATATGACAGCCATTATATCCTGACCTTTCTCGAACATGTCACTACAACCTATATGAACAACCGCGTTAAGCTCAACAACGGTATGGAGGGTGATGTTATCTTCATGAACAGGAACCAGTACTCCAGACCCATGATCCAGTGCGGTGACAAGTTTATCGATCTGTCCAAAGAGCCTGATCTGTATATAGAGACATTTGTTTGATGAATCCGGAATTTTATGAAGATGAAGTTATAGAGGGATTTTATGTACCTGCCATGCTCAAGAAGGCATGGGGGGCGCAGATGGATGTGTTAAAAGAGACCGATGCCATCTGCGCAAGGCATGATATCCCTTATTTTGCGGACTGGGGAACCCTCCTGGCCGCTATCCGGCACAGCGGCTATATCCCCTGGGATGATGACCTTGATATATCCATGCGGCGGGAGGATTATGAGAGGTTTCTTTCCTATGCCGAAAAGGAGCTTCCAGAAGGCTTTAAGGTCATGCACTTTAAAAATCACCCCGGTCATCACTTCTTTGTTGCCAGGATAGTAGGAAAGCCCAGGATCTGTTTTGAACAGGACCATCTGACCCGCTTTCATGGGTTTCCATACATAGCAGGTATCGACCTATTTGTCATGGATAAGGTCAATACCGATCGCTCCCTGGAAAAACTCAAAGCCAAAAAGGCCGAATTTGTCATAACCGTAGCAGATAACATAGCTGACGGAAAAACAGATGCTAAGCAGACCGAAGAACTAATCGCCCAGTGTGAGGCATATACAGGCAGACACATAGACAGGACCCTTTCGGGAGAGGACCTGAGGGTTGCAATGTACTCTCTTGCCGAAGAACTCTTTGCCATGGTGCCCGATGGGAAAAGCGATGCTCTTGTCCAGATGATGCCTTTCGGGATGTATGACCATGCGCTCTACATACCAAAAGAGTATTACAGACAGACCGTAAGACTTCCCTATATGGATACGACTATAAGTGTCCCCTTATGTTATGATGCGGTCATGCGAAGGAAGTTCGGGGATTATATGGTCATCCGCAAGAACGCCAGCGGCCATGATTATCCTTTTTATTACGGCCAGCACAGGGATCTTCTGGCTGTCCTTGATTTTGAGTATCCGGCATTTAAGACTTCGGGACGCGATATCATCTCATCAAAGCGACGGGGCAAAAGCCATGATAAGGAGGGAGGAGACATAGTATTTATGCCCTTTGCCCCAAAGCACTGGAAGTATATGGAAAAGCTGTACAGGCAATATGCTTCCTTGGGAGACTACAGGGTCCACGTTGTCCCCATACCCTATTATTATAAAGCCTGGGACGGCAGCCTTGCCGATGAGGTATTTGATCCGGATGCTTACCCGGCAGATATCAGGACAGAGGATTACAGAACCTTTGATCTTGAAGGCATGCACCCTTCGGCCATCGTGATCCAGTATCCCTTTGATGAATGGAATCCCACCTTTTCCGTCCTGCCTGACTTTTATTCGAAAAGGTTAAGGACCCTTACGGATGAGCTCATATATATACCTTTTTTTGTCACGGATGATTTCACCGTAAATGATGAGCGGGAATACATCAATATGGACCATTACGTATGTATGCCCGGCCCGATAAATGCGGATACCGTGATCCTTCCTTCAGATACCCTGAAAAAGACATATATAGAGAAGATAATGGAATTTGCAAAGACGGCGGATCCCGAAGCGGAGGCCGTACTTGATGATAAGATAAGAGTATGTCCCGGATATGTTTATGATGAAGATGATGAGGATACACCCCGGGAGCCTTCCGGCACAGGTAAAAAGACCCTCATCTATTATCTTTCCATAAGCTATCTTGCCGAGAACAAAGACAGGGCCATAGATAAGATAAGGGATAATCTTGCCATATTCGAACAGAATGCAGACAGGATCAGGGTGATCTTCATAACGCAGTGCTGTAAGGAAACCGAAAAATACCTGGGCAGAGCCCTTTCGGAAGCCTTTATGGGATTAAAAAGGAGGTTTTCGGACATGGACGGCTGCGAGTATATAGAAGATCTGCCGCCTTCCGAAAACAGACGCTATGCCCGTATGTGCGATGCCTATTACGGGGATCCGTCGTCGCTGGCCCTACAGTTTGTCTATGAGCACAAGCCGGTCATGATCCAAAGGTGACAAAAGA
>JAILLI010000076.1 GCA_024693225.1 Lachnospiraceae bacterium | reverse complement strand
TTTAACAGGTCCGAAAACATCAAGGAGCTTGAGATGCTCCGTACCGAGAACGAGCTTCTGCGCAAGACCGTAGATGAACTGACGATCAGGATCAATGATCTTACGACCGACAAATATGAGCTGGCGGAACTGCGACAGCTCCTGTCACTTGATGAGCGCTACAGCGAGTATCCTACAGTGGGAGCCCGTGTTATTGGAAAGGACGCCGGAAACTGGTACAGCACCTTCCTTATAGACAAGGGGACCAATGACGGGATCAAGGTCAACATGAACGTGATGGCAGGTTCCGGTCTTGTCGGTATAGTCACCAGTGTGGGCCCCAACTGGGCCACGGTAAGATCGATCATAGATGATGAGAGTAACATAAGCGGTATGGTCCTTTCGACATCCGACACCATGATAGTGACAGGAGATCTGGAGCTGTATTCGGACGGGAGGATCAAGTTCAGCGAGCTTCGGGATGTTGACAATGTGGTCGTAAAAGGCGATCAGGTCGTGACCAGTCAGATATCGAGCAGATACCTGCCGGGTATATCCATAGGATATATAGACGAGATAAACTCCGATTCGAACAATCTTACCAAATCAGGTTTTATTAGACCTGTCGTTGATTTCGAACATATAGACATTGTACTGGTCATCACACAGATGAAACAGGTGAAGGACTGATATGTACAGAAGGATCACAATGCTCTTTCTCATACTGATATCCTACCTTCTGCAGAGCACGATGATAAGGATACTGCCTCTTGGCGGTGTATCCCCCAATTTTCTCATCATCCTGACCTCCTCGATAGGCTTTATGAAAGGGAAGAAGGAAGGCATGTTTGCGGGCTTTGTCTCGGGTCTTGTACTTGATACCCTGTCCGGAGGCCTGATAGGTTTCTATGCCCTTGTATACATGATCATCGGCTATCTGAACGGTTTCTTTGCAAGCATATTCTATCCCGAGGATGTCAAGCTTCCCATGGTGCTCATATCAAGCAGTGAGCTGGTCTACTGTTTTATCATCTATGTATTCAGGTTCCTGATCCAGGGCAAGCTACGGTTCGGGTACTATTTTATGCATATAATACTGCCGGAGATCGTATACACGATCTTCGTTACGATAATAATCTACAAGGTCATCCTTAACATAAACGAATGGCTTGAGGATCTGGAAAGAAGGAGAGCCTGATTGCTTTCGGATATCAAGGAATGGCTGAAAGATGCCATCTTTAACCGCTTTACTTTGCTGGTCATAATGTTCGTGATACTGACGGTTGTTCTCGTGCAACGTCTGTTTGTCATGCAGATAATCAACGGACAGAACTATCTGAACAACTTCAAGATGACCATCAAAAAGGAGACCACCTTAAAAAGCACCCGCGGCAACATATATGACAGGAACGGCAACCTCCTGGCCTATAACAAGCTGGCTTACGCCGTCACCATAGAAGACAATTTCGAATCCGGCAAGAACAAGAACGCCCTGATCAACAACTCCATCTATAATGCCATAAGGATCGTTGAAAGCTGCGGAGACATTGTTTCGAACGATTTTAACATAGTCCTCGGGGATCATGACCAGTTTGAATATACGGTATCCGGGACAAAGCTCACAAGGTTTTTAGCGGACGTATACGGCCGCAAATCCACGGACGACCTGACGACCAGCGAACGCAATTCAACCCCGGAGGATCTGGTACTCTTTCTGTGTGATCAGAAAAAATTCGGCATAGGCCATACGGTGATCGACGAAAACGGGGACAGTAAGTTTGTTCCCATGGAAGGTTACAGCCGGGAAGAGATACTCAAGATCATCACCGTACGTTATCAGATGGCGACCAACAACTACCAGAAGTATCTGACCACCATAATCGCCGATGACGTCAATGACAATACCGTTGCCGCCATTAAGGAGAACTCTGATACCCTTCAGGGCGTAGGCATAGAAGTAAACACCCTGCGCCAGTATAACGATACCCAGTATTTTGCCCATATAATAGGCTATACGGGCAATGCCTCACCGGAGGATCTGGCGGAGCTTACCGATTCATCCCACGATTACAACGGGGCAGACATGGTAGGTAAGTCCGGCATAGAAAAATCCATGGAGGAGTACCTCCAGGGTGAAAAGGGAAAAGAAGTCATATACGTTGACAATATGGGAAAGATCATCGATACGGTATCCCATGTCGATCCCAGAAGCGGAAATGACGTGTATCTGTCCATAGATGCGGATCTTCAGAAGGCCGTGTACAATATGCTCGAGCAGAAGCTCGCGGGTATCCTGGTCTCCAAGATCGTCAACATGAAGACCTACAACAATGATGTTGTAAAATCATCCCTTATGATGATCCCCATAGATGATGTCTATTATGCCCTTGTGAATAACAACGTGATCGATATAGACCATATGGGCGGAAAGAACGCACAGGTCTATGAGCAGATAGTATATGAAACCTTTTTGTCCAAACAGGCATCCGTCATGGAGGCACTGCGCGATGAGCTCTTTACCGTCAAGACCCCCTACAGGGACCTGTCGGACGAGATGAAGGTATATGAGAGCTACATAGTATCAAGGCTCATGTCTTCATCAAGCGGCATACTGGTATCCGACCTGATCGACAGGGAAGACAGTACATACATCAACTGGACGACCAATGAGACCATAAGCCTTAATGAATACCTTCATTACTGCCTTGCCAGCAACTGGATGGATGTGACCAAGTTCCATCTGTCAAGCCAGTACAGCGACAGTGAGGAGGTCTACAGACAGCTTGTCGACTATATAATAAAAGATCTGACGGAAAATACCGGTTTTTCCAAAAAGATGTTCAAATACATGATCGCCGACAACGTGGTCACCGGCAAGCAGCTGTGCATGATACTTTATGAGCAGAAGATAATACTGGGTACCGCAGCGGAAAAAGCCCTTCTTGAGAGCGGGGCCAAAACGCCCTATGATTTCATCATAAACAAGATCTCAAACCTTGAGATAACACCTGCAATGCTTGCACTTGACCCCTGTTCGGGATCCTGCGTCGTTGCAAACACCAAGGGAGAGCTGCTTGCACTTGTAACCTATCCGGGATACGATAACAACAGGTTCGCCAATTCAATAGATGCAGACTACTATGCCAAGCTCTTATCGGACCTGGCAAGTCCTCTCTACAATAATGCCACACAGCAGATGACTGCTCCCGGTTCCACCTTTAAGCCCTGTTCGGCCGCCTGTGCCCTTGAGGAAGGGGTGGTCAATCCCGGGGAAGCGATCAAATGTGAAGGCGTGTTCGAGTATTTTGATGTTGAAAAGACCTGCTGGGTATATCCCGGTGCCCACGGATCTCTTGACGTGACGGGTGCCATAGGCAACTCCTGTAACTGCTTCTTCTACGAAGTAGGGTACCGCCTTGCCACCAATACCCATACCTCAAATTATGATGAGGAGAGAGGTCTGCAGAGACTTCAGAAATACGCCGATCTCTTCGGTCTTACCACCAAGACCGGCATAGAAATGGAAGAAAACGCCCCCAAGTTCTCCGATGAACTTCCCGTAGACTCGGCCATAGGACAGGGAAGTCACAACTATACGACCGTGGGGCTTTCAAGATATGTTACAACTATAGCAACACGGGGAACGTGTTATGATTATACCCTGATAAACAAGATCGTCACACCTGACGGGTCCATAATAGTATCCGGCTCACCCGAGGTAAAGAATTCCGTTGTTTTTGCAGACAGCACATGGAGCCAGATATATGCGGGCATGCGGCAGGTCGTACAAAAGGCCGCCGCCTTCAGGCAGTTCCCGATCGACGTTGCCGGCAAGACGGGAACGGCCCAGACCAGCAAGTCCAGGACAAACCACGCGTTATTCATAGGATTTGCCCCTTACGAGGCGCCGGAAGTGACCGTTGCGACCCGTATAGCCTACGGATATACCTCGGCAAATGCCGCGCAGCTGTCCAAGGATGTCCTCAGTTACTACTTCAAGGTTGAGGATGCAGCAGAGCTGGTTAACGGTATTGCCGATGAGGCCACCGATGAGATAATAGAAGATTAGCAAAAGAAGTGAAAGGATCTTACAATGAGAGAAGCGGTCATCATCAAATCTTTTCCAAACGGGTTAAAGCTGATACTCAATCCTGACATGAGCTTTGAGGATCTGTATGTTGCCTTTGCCCAGAAGCTCATAGAATCGGAGAGATTCTTAGGGGATGCCAAGCTGGTCCTGACATTTGAGGGCCGCAAGCTGTCAGACCTTGAAGAACGGGCTCTTATTGAGGCCTTCGGTGAATATACCAGGGTTACCATACTCTGTATAATGGACCGCGATGAGAAAAAGAACGAAGTCTTCATCCAGGCTGCCAATGCCTTTTCACCCACGGGGAAGTCGGAAAACACATCCGTATACAAGGGAACCCTTCATGCCGGCCAGAATCTTGAAACAGAGGGCAGCATAGTGATCCTTGGCGATGTCAATCCCGGAGCCAGCGTTTCGGCCGCAGGTTCTGTCGTTATCCTGGGTACCGTTTACGGCGATGTTTTTGCGGGTACGGGCGGTGACACAGGGACATTCGTGATGGCTCTTGACATAAAAGCCGAAGAGATAAATGTTGCCGGCGAAAAGTGCAGGTCATTTACCAAAAACGCGGGCTTCCTGCGGAAGATATCGGGAGCCAAGATTATATACGTTGGTTCCGAAGGGATAGTCTGTGATGATATAACAAAGGAATTCCTTGCCAACATACCTTTTTAGGATAAGCTCATGTTTGAAAACTACAATTTCAGAAAATACGATATACTGCTGGTCCTCTTATGCATGGCTATCACCTCTATAGGGATAGTCTTCATAAAGAGCGCCGATGAAGCCCACGTCAAGCCCCAGCAGGAAGGGTTTGTCCTGGGTCTGATACTTATGGTCATAGTTTCCTTTATCAGCTACTCATTCATACTGAAATTCTACTGGCTGATCTATGCCGTATCCATAGCCCTCCTTGTAGGGGTCAAGCTTTTCGGCCAGTCCGGCGGCGGTGCCCAGAGGTGGTTTGAGTTCGGCGGGATCCGTTTTCAGCCTTCGGAGCTTGTCAAGATTTCATTGATTTTATTTTACGCCGCGTTTATTATGAAACATAAGGAAAATATAAATACCGTGCGTATTGTCGTGGCCTGTGTGGGGCTTGTCCTTCCGCCCATGTTCCTTATCTTCAAGCAGCCGGATCTGTCCACCACCATTATGATAGTGTGCATTTTCTGCGTTGTCATGTTCATAGGAGGCATCAGCTGGAAGATCATAGGAGGCGCCGTGCTGATCGGAGTCCCGTCATTTATACTGGCGCTAAGATATCTTATGAGGGATGATGTGGACATACTCGAGGATTACCACAAGGGCCGTATACTGGCCTGGCTGTATCCCGATGAATATGCCAGTACGGAGGCCTATCAGACACTTAACGCCATGACGGCCATAGGCTCGGGCCAGCTTTCCGGCAAGGGCATAAACAATAACGTCGTGGCATCGGTCAAAAACGGCAATTTCATTTCCGAAGCCCATACGGATTTCATCTTTGCGGTTATCGGCGAAGAGATGGGGTTTGTGGGCTGCTGCCTTGTCATTGGCCTGCTCTTCATGATAGCCATATCATGTATCCGTATCGCAAGACGGGCCAAGGATGTGGGAGGACAGATCATAGCCGGCGGCATGGCCGGTCTCATAGGTCTTCAGACATTTATAAACATTGGTGTCGTAACGGGTCTGCTGCCGACCACGGGACTTACACTTCCTTTTGTAAGCTATGGTCTGACCAGTCTTGTCAGCCTGTTTATAGGTATCGGTCTGGTGCTTAACGTTAAGCTTCAGTCACCACCCGGAGAATACTTCGAAGGAGGATTCTGATGAACATTGGACTTATTGCACACGAATCAAAGAGAAAACTTATCCAGAATTTCTGTATAGCCTACAGGGGGTCCTTAAGTAAGCACAAGCTTTTTGCAACCGGAACCACGGGAAGGCTGATAGAAGAGGTCACGAATCTTTCCATACATAAATATCTCGCGGGAAATCTGGGCGGAGAGCAGCAGATAGGTGCGCAGATCGAACATAATGAGATCGATCTGATGATCTTCCTGCGCGACCCTCTTGCACCCGACCTTCACAAGCCGGATATCAACTATATAGTAAGGCTGTGTGACATGCACAATATCCCCCTTGCAACAAACCTTGCAACAGCGGAGCTTCTTATTAAATCACTTGACAGAGGAGACATGGAGTGGCGTGAGATGTACAAATAAAGCCGGCATCATCTGTGGCATCTGCTGCCTGTCCCTTATGCTGGCCGGATGCTCACAGAGCATACCATTTGCTTTTGATCCCGATTCCGACCTGGGACAGTTTAATATTGTTACTGCCACATCTTCCTCTCAGGTAAAGACATTCGCCGCAGACATATGTGTTACGGAGAATGATCACGAGGCTATGACACTGGCGATAGACGAAGCCGAGGCCGGCGGACTGTTCGATGCTACAGCCGCCGAAACAGTCTATGCCAAGAATGTACATGAACAGCTCAATCCTGCATCCCTCACCAAAGTCATGACAGCCTATCTGGCCCTCAAATACGGACATCCGGAAGATACCCTGACTGCTTCCCCCAATGTGGTGATAAAGGAATCCGGGGCCCAGCTTCTCGGCCTCAAAGAAGGAGACAGGATGACCCTTGACCAGGCATTGCATGCCCTTCTCTTGTATTCCGCAAATGATGCCGGAGTCCTTATTGCCGAATATCTGTCCGGAAGTGTTGAAAGCTTTGCCTCTGTAATGAATGAAGAGGCAGTAAAGCTTGGGGCGACCAACACCCATTTTACCAATCCCCACGGCCTTACCGATGAAGATCATTACACCACGGCATATGACCTCTATCTGATGTTCAACGCTGCAATGCAGTATGAGGAGTTCAGAAACATCATCCATACGACAGAGTATAAGAGCACCTACAAGGACAGGGACGGCAACCCCAAGAATATTGAGATCGGTACGACAAACGCATATATAAAGGGAGACCGGTCTGCTCCCGACGGGGTAACGGTGATCGGGGGCAAGACAGGGACGACCAAAGCTGCCAAAAGCTGCCTGATCCTGCTGTCTCAAGGATCCGATGAACACCAGTATATTTCGGTCATTTTAGGCAGTACCGACCGTGAAACCCTCTATGACAACATGACCACACTGCTGACCGACATCAGATGATTGTTGTTGTCATTTGGGGTTTAATAATCTATAATAAAGACCAGGTTATAAATCATCAAAGGAGGATCTGCAATGATTCAGCTTATTGTTGGAGCCAAAGGCAAAGGCAAAACAAAACATCTACTTGAAAAAGTCAATAATGCGGTAAAGACCGTAGACGGAAATATCGTGTATCTCGATAAGAACACAAAACACATGTACGAGCTCAAAAACCGCATACGTCTGATAAACACATCAGAGTTCCCCTTTTCATCAACCGATGAATTTGTGGGTTTCCTCTGCGGTATAGTATCTCAGGACCATGATCTCCAGGAGGTTTATCTTGACAGTCTCATGGATATAGCCTTTGTCAAAGACAAGAGCATGATCGGTCCGCTTCTCGACCGGCTCGACAAGATCAGCAGCCAGTTTGCCGTAGATTTCATAATCAGTGTAACGCTGGAGGTCGAAGAGGTACCCGAAGCCTTCAGGTCACAGGTGATAGTGGCCCTCTAAATAAGACGATCAGCCGAAAGTCCTGGATATCCGGGACTTTCATTTGAGTTTACGATATGCCCGGCCCAGATAAGAAGAACAGAAGAGTTGACAATCCTAAACCAAACAAGGTTTTAAAATATCGCAGACCCATAAGCATTAATCCGGGAGTACTCGTATTCCTGGTTATTTTTGTGTATATCGTTATAATGGTCGTGTCCTACTTTAAGCAGACCCATATCACCCCCTACGAGGTCAAGCTGGGCAGTCTTGCCATCAACAATACCTACGACGGGGTCATCCTTCGGGATGAAACGGTTGTAAAAAGTGATTTCTCCGGCTATATCAACTACTATACCAGGGAATCCGAAAAGGTTAACGCATATTCCATGGTATATACCGTTGACTCGACCGGTAAGCTCTCGGAGATGATAACCGACGAGACCAACGAAGAAAGTTCCATCTCCAATGAAGCCCTCGAGGATATCAAAAACAACATTTCGGGGTTTGCTGTGGATTTTTCACCGGAAGAATTCGCTGATACCTATACCTTCAAATACAACATCGAAGGCACAGTACTAAAACTTGCAAACACAGCGGTCCTGGCAAATATTGATAAGCTCAAGGCCGAGAATTACTCGGATTCGATAGATTTCGGCTATGCCCCCCAGTCCGGTGTGATCGAGTATTCAACAGACGGATATGAGGAACTCACCCCCGAAACGATCCTGCCCGAGCAGGTGGAGGGGACAGGCTACGAGAAGAAAGCCCTCCATTCCAACGATCTTATATCGGAGGGTGACAATGCATACAAGCTCATTACAAGCGAGCTGTGGACCATCCTTGTCGAGATCGATGAGGAGAGGGCAGCATCCCTTGCGGATAAGGACTATATAGAGGTCAGATTCCTGAAGAACAACTACACATCCTGGGCATCCGTATCCATCCTGCGCCAGAACGGGCGGATCTATGCCAGGCTCGATCTTAACAATTCAATGCTGACCTTCGCCTCCGACAGGTTCGTGGAGATAGAGCTTCTCGACAATGCCAGGATGGGACTTAAGATACCAAATTCCGCCATTGTTGAACGTGCTTTCTACCTGATACCCGAAGAATATCTGACCAAGGGCGGGAACTCCCAGGATGACGGTTTTAACCGTGAGACTTACCTTGAAGACGGGACGTTATCGACCGAATTCGTCCCTGCCACCATCTACGACAACGAAGACGGTATGCTGTATGTGGATGAATCGGTATTTAAGATAGGAGATTACGTGATAAAGCCCGAAGACGGTGAAAGATACGCCATATCCAAGCAGGCGGACCTGATAGGTGTATACAATATAAACAAGGGTTATGCGGATTTCAAGCAGATCACGGTACTTAACCAGAATGAGGAATATTCGATAGTCAGATCCAACAGTGAATACGGTCTTTCGGTCTATGACTACATAGCCTTAAAAGGCGACAGCGTTTCGGAAGACGATTTCATATATGATTAAAAGAGCCCGCCGGGCGGCATTAGGAGACATGTCATGATAAAGGAAAACCTCAATGAAGTACAAAAGAACATAAGTGCTGCACTTTCTGCCTCGTCCCGAAAGGCGGAAGATCTTACCCTTATTGCCGTGTCAAAGACAAAACCCGTGGAAATGATAAAGGAAGCCTATGATCTGGGGATCAGGGATTTCGGCGAGAACAGGGTCCAGGAGATCATGGACAAATACCCCCTGCTCCCCCGGGACATAAGGTGGCATCTCATAGGGCATCTTCAGACCAATAAGGTCAAGTACATAATCGACAAGGTATGCATGATACACAGTGTGGATTCATATAAGCTCGCCGAGGAGATAAGCCGCCAGGGGCAAAAGCATGACCTGGTCATGGATATACTAATAGAAGTAAACGTTGCGGGTGAAGAGAGCAAGTTCGGGGTAAAGCCGGATGACGCAGCCGCGCTTTGCGAAGAGATAAGCCGTCTCCCCAATATACACATACGCGGACTGATGACCGTGGCACCATATGTTGAGGATGAGGAGGAAAACAGACCTGTTTTTTGTGCCTTAAGGCAATTATCTGTTGACATAGGCGGCAAAAACATCGATAATGTTGACATGGAATGTCTTTCTATGGGCATGTCCGGCGATTATAGGGTTGCGATAGAAGAAGGGGCGACCTTCGTCAGAGTAGGTACAAATATATTCGGACACAGGGAGTATAACAGGGTCGAAGGATAGGAGAGAGTTATGGGTTTACTTGACAAAGTACTTGGTGCTATGAAGTATGATGATGAGGAAGATTACGACGAAGACGGTTACTATGATGACGAATACGAAGACAAGTCTTCATCAAGATCCTTAAGAAACAACAGAGCCGTCAAGTCACAGACCATAAATGATGAACCTGAAGAAGCAAAGTCCAAACCGGCAAGAGCATTACGGGGAGCAAGACCACGGATGATGTCAAACGGGATGGAGGTTTGCGTCATCAAGCCCACATCGGTTGAAGATGCGAGAGAGATCACGGATACACTTCTTGACAACCACACAGTACTTCTGAATATGGAAGGTCTTGATGTGGACATGGCCCAGAGGATCATCGATTTCACCAGCGGAAGTACATATGCGATCGACGGCAACCTGCAGAAGATATCACATTATATATTCATTCTGACCCCCAAAAATGTGGATGTATCGGGTGATTTTCAGGAGATCTTATCCGGCGCCTTTGATGTCCCGGCTTTGAACAACAAATTCTAATCAGAGCTTCCGATCAACGGTCGGAAGCTTTTTTTGAGGTAATCATGTCAGATCCCATTGAAGTATCTTATAAAAATAACGGATGTTACCGTGTCGTAGTGACCGAAGATTACTCTGATCTTTCACAGTATATCAGAGAACTCTTTCCCGGCCTTGTCAGGATATGCATCATAAGCGACACCAATGTATCAAAGCTCTACCTGGATACGGTAAAGGCCGCATTAAGCGACTGCTGTGAAACCATGTATGATCTTGTCTTTGAGGCAGGAGAGCAGAGTAAATGCCTTGACACGGTAAAAATATGCTACGATCGTCTGCTTGAATGTGGCTTTAACCGCAAGGATCTTGTCATAGGTCTGGGCGGCGGGGTCTGCGGTGATCTTTCTGCATTTGTGGCATCTACCTATATGAGAGGGTGCCGTTTTGTCAACCTCCCAACATCACTGCTTTCCATGGCTGACAGCAGCGTGGGCGGAAAATGCGGAGTTGATTATGAAATGTACAAGAACCTTATAGGCCAGGTCTATATGCCCGATCTTGTATACGCTGCCGTAAATGTTTTGTCCACCCTTCCGGAGAGGGAGTTTTCATCCGGTATGGCCGAGATACTCAAGGCAGGCCTTATAAAGGATGCCTCATTCTATGAATGGCTCATAGAAAATTTTGACCATATAATGGACCGTGAGAGTGCTTATCTGGTAAAAATGCTCGATACTGCCATATCCATCAAGAAATTCTTTGTCACCAGGGATCCTTTTGAGGAAGGAGAACGGATGATATTGAATTTTGGCCATACAATAGGCCATGCTCTTGAAAAGTATTTTGATTTCAGATATTCACACGGCGAATGCGTTGCACTCGGAATGGTCGCGGCTTCCAAGATCTCACATGGCAGGTCCATGCTTTCCGATGAGGAATTCTATGAGATAAGGGATATGTTCGTTCCTTTCGGTCTTCCAATATCCCTCGACGCTTACGATACGGATGCCGTTATCGATAACATAAGTCACGATAAAAAGAATACCGACACCGGGCTATCCTTCATCCTTCTCAAAAAGCCCGGCAAGGCTGTCATAGTAAAGGACGTTTCGCCGGAAGAACTGAAGGAAGCCTGCGGATGTCTTATAGTGGAATGGGATTGATATGAATACAAAAGCCAAAAGATGCATAAGGGATCTGATCATTTTCATAATACTCGTTATCCTCGACCAGTGGACAAAATACTGGGCCGTACAAAGGCTTATGGGGAATGATGGGATTCCTCTGATAAAGGGTGTCCTGGAGCTTTACTATCTGCCAAACGGCAATACCGGAGCTGCTTTCGGGATGCTTTCCGGCCATAAATGGCTCTTTCTGCTGATAGCCCTCGTCGTGGTAGTTGTCATAGCATATATAATCATATACATGCCTGCAAAACGCAAATTCCTTCCCATGGAGATACTCCTGGTCTTCATAGCGGCCGGCGGGGCCGGTAATATGATCGACCGTTTCATCCAGGACTATGTCGTGGACTTTATATACATTTCCTGTATCAATTTCCCCATATTCAATGTTGCGGATATGTATGTTTCCGTATGCACCGTGATACTGGCACTCATAGTCCTGTTCAGGGTAAAGGAAGAGGACTATACGGAGCTTGAGGAAGCTCTGGCCGCTCCTTTTAAGAAGAACAAAAGAAAGACCGATCGATGAAGGAATACATCCTCAGGGCAGATGAAGACAATGAAAATGAAAGGATCGACAGGTATGTAACTTACGTGCTTGCCGATCTTTCACGTTCATATATACAAAAGCTGATCGAAGGCAACAATATAACCGTAAACGGGCGAAATATCCGGTCAAGCTACCGGGTGAGCATATCTGATGAGATCAAGGTTACGGTTCCCGAGGACCTGGTCCCCGACATAAAGCCCGAAGACATACCCCTTGACATACTATATGAAGACGATGATGTTCTGGTCGTAAACAAACCCAAAGGGATGGTAGTGCATCCCGCTCCGGGCCATTACGAGCACACTCTTGTCAATGCCCTTATGTACAGATGTCGCGACAACCTGTCTGGAATAAACGGGGTATTGCGGCCCGGTATAGTACACAGGATAGACAAGGACACCACAGGCTCCATCATAGTTTGCAAGAACGATGCCGCCCACAAGTCCCTGGCAGAGCAGCTTAAGGGCCACTCGCTAAGGCGCGAATACGTGGCTATAGTTACCGGTGAGCTGAAGGATGAGGCAGGAACCATCGACAAGCCCATCGGCCGCAGCAGATCAGACCGCAAGAAAATGGCTATAGTCCCTGACGGGAAGAGGGCAGTCACATGCTATACCGTGGAAAAGAGGCTGAAGGGCTTTACGCTCGTAAGATGCCGACTTGAAACGGGCCGCACCCACCAGATAAGGGTTCATATGGCATCCATAGGCCATCCCGTTGCCGGGGATCCTGTATATGGTAATAAAACAGCAACGCCCGTCGATACCTGCGGTCAGGCTCTGCACGCCCGGATACTGGGGTTTCTGCAGCCTGTAACAGGCAAATACATAGAAACCAATGCTCCGATCCCCGAGTACATGGAAGCTTTTATCAGCCTGTCTGAAAAAGTTTAGATAAACATAACAATTCTTGTGGTTTTTTTGAAATGTATGTGGTAAAATACGTTATGAGCCTTGGATGGCAAAAAAATTATAACGGAGGGTTACTTATGAGCGACGAAAACAAAACCAACAATCCTTACACCGGAACATCAAAGCTCAGTGATTACGACATCACATCGATGCTGTCCGATGTCAAAGAGGGGGATATGCAGATCCTTGCTAGACTCCTCGTTGAAATGAAGAATCAGAATGAAGAGACCCAGAAGCGGGTTAAGCTCCAGTCTTATTTTTCCATCGGGGCTGCTTGTGTATGCGTAATTCTTCTGATCATCGTTCTGAGCACGGTCTTGAAGTTGGTACCTCAGGTTCAGACAGCTGTTGCAAATGCCAATACTCTTATCTCATCTGTTAATGAAGAGGTTAGTTCACTTTCAACAACCGTTAACAATGAGGTTGCTGAAGTTACCAAAGCTATTGACGAAGCTGTAGTTATGGTAAATCAGACAAGCGCTATGGTTGAGCAGGCTACCGGTATCATGAATCAGGCTACCGAGATCGCCAATCAGACAACCGATATAATCGGTCAGGCTAATAACATGATGGGCGAAGTTCAGACTGTTGTTACTAACGTAGACAAGAGCACACAGGAGATCGCATCTGCTGATATCACCGGAATGTTGGATAACGTCAATTCACTTGTTGCTACGAGTGAGAAGAGTGTACAGGATACTGTTAAGAAGATCGATAATGTAGATATTGACTCCCTGAATAAGGCTATCAATGATCTTTCCACCATTATCGCTCCTTTAGCCAGACTGTTCAAAAGGTAATTTTTAATCTAAAAGTTATATAAGGAAGGGTAATTTATGATTGGCGCTGATGCGATCGTAAAATGCCTGGAGAAAGAAGGGGTAACAACGCTTTTCGGATATCCGGGAGTAGCGATTTGCCCCTTCTTTAACAGCATTTTAAGCACCGGTATAGAAGCAATACTAGTAAGAAGTGAACAGAACGCAGCTCATGCTGCAAGCGGTTATGCGCAAGTGACCGGAAAAGTCGGAGTTTGCGTTGCTACGAGCGGGCCCGGAGCCACTAATCTGATCACAGGAATAGCAACCGCATATGCCGATTCTATACCTCTTGTATGTATCACGGGACAGGTGGATTCCAGGCTTCTCGGTCAGGATGTTTTTCAGGAAGCTGATATAACCGGAGCGGCTGAAAGCTTCGTTAAATACAGCTATCTCATCAAACATGTTTCCGAAATCCCCAGGATAATGAAGGAAGCTTTTTTCATAGCATCCACCGGCAGAAAAGGGCCGGTTCTCATTGATGTACCCATTGATATACAGAACAGGACCATAACGGGCTTCAAATACCCCGATACCGTTAATATGCGTACCTATAAGCCCACCGTTAAGGGGCATGCCGTACAGCTCAAAAAGATAAGCAAAGAACTCGGGCGAGCCAAAAAGCCTCTTATATGTGCCGGTGGTGGAGTGATCCTTTCGGGAGCATGCCGGGAACTTCATGATTTTTCTCACAAACACGGTATACCTGTTGTGACGACAATGATGGGCATAGGAGCTCTGCCTTCTGATGATCCGCTATATTACGGGATGATAGGCAATAACGGGAGATCATACGCCAACCGGGCAATGAGGGAGTCGGATCTTCTCATAGTTGTCGGGGCAAGGATAGCTGACAGGGCGGTAGCCTCACCCGATCTTGTTGCTGAGAACACGGTGCTCATCCACATAGACATAGACCCGGCCGAGATAGGCAAGAACGTAGGTCCTACCATACCTGTTGTAGGTGATATAAAGAATATCTTCAATGACCTTGCCAAAGATCCGGTATCAGGTGATTTCTCGGAATGGCTTGATACGCTTACGGCCTACAGAAACAGTGAAAAGCCCCGCAAAGCCCCGCGCAGAAATTACGTCGATCCCGCAAAGTTCATAACCATGCTTTCCCAAAAGCTTGATAAGAATGCCGTTTATGTGGCTGATGTGGGGCAGAACCAGATGTGGTCCTGCGGATATTATACGGCAAAGTCCGGCAAATTCCTTACCAGCGGCGGAATGGGAACCATGGGATATTCGATACCTGCAGCCATCGGAGCCAAAAAGGCCGATATGAGACGGCAGGTCGTTGCAGTATGCGGGGACGGTTCATTCCAGATGGCTATGAATGAGCTTGCGACCATGATGCAGAACGACATCCCGGTAAAGATCATCGTGTTCAATAACGGTTATCTGGGGTTGGTCCGTGAATACCAGCACAATACCTATGATGCGCATTACTCAATGGTTGATCTGGGTACTGCTCCTGATCTTTCACTGATCGCACAGGCATACGGTATTCCTTTTGTACGTATCCGTAACAATAAGGGGCTTGACAAGACCATAGACGGATTTCTTAAAGATAAGGGGCCCGTTATCGTGGAATGTATGCTCGATCCCATGGATACGGTCAAATAATTGATGATAAAGGTGAAACTATGAAACGGTTGTATTCAGTTCTGGTGGAAAACAGAGCCGGAGTACTTGCAAAGGTAAGCGGTCTCTTTGCAAGAAGATGCTTTAATATCGACTCTCTTGCCGTGGGCGAGACGGCAGACCCTGCTGTGTCCAATATAACCATTGTATCCTCGGGAGAGAGAAGGACACTGGAGCAGATAGAAAAGCAGCTCAACAAAAAGATAGACGTTATAAAGATCAAGACCTTTTCCGAGGAGGAGAGCATCTCCAGGGAGCTCATGCTCGTAAAGGTAAAATACAACAGGAACAACCGGCGCGAGATCATGGAGATATGTGAGATCCTTGAAGCCCGTATCGTCGACATGTCAAAGAATCTCATGATGATACAGATATGCGACACGCCGGAAAAAACAGCGCTTCTTCTGCAAATGCTCGGGAAGAGTGCCATAACCGAAGTAGCAAGATGCGGGACGCTCGCCCTGCAGAAATGTTCACTGTCGGATCAGACTACATAATACAAAGGAGTTCTAACAGATGATCAGAGTCATTCAGCTTATCGTTGACAATACCTCAGGTGTTCTTTCCCGTATCTCGGGACTTTTTTCACGCAGAGGTTATAATATTGAAAGCATAACGGCCGGTATCACATCAGATCCCAGGTTCACCAGGATCACCATAGTAACAAGCGGTGATGAGGACATACTCGAACAGATCGAGAAGCAGGTCGGAAAGCTTATAGATGTCAGGGATATAAGGGTACTTGAACCCGATGATTCGGTGTACAGAGAGCTGGTCCTCATCAAAGTCAAGGTTGGGGATGACAAACGCCAGGCTCTGATCAGCGTTTGTGACGTGTTCCGGTCCAAGATCATAGATATCACCAAGGACTCCATGATAATCGAACTTACAGGTACCCAGTCCAAGATCAACGCATTTATTGAGATGCTGGGCGATTATGAGATACTCGAGATCGCCAGAACAGGTATAGCAGGACTTCGTCGCGGAAGTGACGGTGTTATAGATCTGTAAATCACTACATTATTCCAGGAGGGAAAAGAAATGCAACGTATTTTTTATCAGGAAGACTGTAACCTTTCAATGCTTGATGGCAAGACTATCGCTGTTATAGGTTACGGAAGTCAGGGACATGCACATGCTCTTAATGCAAAGGAATCCGGATGTAAGGTCATCATAGGTCTTTACGAAGGTTCCAAGAGCTGGAAGAGGGCCGAGGAACAGGGTTTTGAAGTATTTACGGCTGCCGAGGCAGCAAAGCGTGCCGACATCATCATGATCCTCATCAATGACGAACTCCAGGCCGATATGTACAAGAAGGATATCGAGCCCAATCTTGAGCCGGGCAACATGCTCATGTTCGCACACGGTTTCAACATTCATTTCGGTTGCATCAAACCTCCTAAGGACATAGACGTAACCATGGTAGCCCCCAAAGGCCCCGGACATACCGTAAGAAGCGAATACCAGGCCGGAAAAGGTGTTCCCTGTCTTGTAGCGGTTGAGCAGGATGCGACCGGCAAAGCACTTGACATGGCACTTGCATATTCACTTGCAATCGGCGGAGCAAGGGCAGGCGTTCTTGAGACCACATTCAGGACCGAGACTGAAACAGACCTGTTCGGTGAGCAGGCAGTACTGTGCGGCGGCGTCTGTGCACTTATGCAGGCAGGCTTTGAGACTCTTGTTGAAGCAGGCTACGATGAAAGAAATGCTTACTTCGAGTGTATACATGAGATGAAGCTCATAGTAGACCTCATCTATCAGTCAGGTTTTGCCGGAATGAGATATTCGATCTCCAATACAGCTGAGTACGGCGATTATGTAACGGGTCCCAAGATCATCACCGAGGAGACCAGAAAGGCCATGAAGAAGATCCTTTCCGATATACAGGACGGCACATTTGCCAAGGAATTCCTGCTCGATATGTCACCTGCAGGCAGGAAGGTTCACTTTAATGCAATGCGCAAACTCGCTGCGGAACATCCTTCAGAGAAGGTCGGTGAAGAAGTGCGTAAGCTTTATTCATGGAACAACGAGGACGAGAAACTTATAAACAACTGATATTAAAGACCGGAGGATACAATATTGAAGACCGTAATCACTATCGGACGCCAGTTTGGTACGGGCGGACATGAAATAGGCCAGAAGCTGGCCTCAAAACTTGGTATCAAGTGTTATGACAAAGAGATCATAACCCATGCGGCACAGGACAGTGGTCTGTGCCCCGAGATAATGGCCAATAACGATGAACGTCCGACAAACAGCTTTCTTTATAATCTTGTTATGGACACGTATTCCTTCGGGATAACCAATACCAACTATGTAGATATGCCGCTTTCACATAAGGTTTTTCTGGCCCAGTTCGATACGATCAAAAAGCTGGCCAATGAAGGGCCTTGTGTGATAGTAGGCCGCTGTGCCGATTATGCTCTTGCCGAGCATCCGCATGTTCTTAACCTCTTTATTTACGGGGATATGGAAAGACGTGTACAAAGGATCATGGATAAATATAAGGTTTCCGATAAGGTCGCCAGAGATATGATCCTCAAAAAGGACAAACAGCGAAGCAGTTACTACAATTATTATTCAACGAAAAAATGGGGCAAGGCCGAGACCTATGACCTGTGTGTGGATTCCACGGTTCTGGGGCGTGACGGCACTGTCGAACTCCTGTGCCAGTTTGTTATGGATTACGAGAATATGCTGGAGAAAGAAGCCGGACAAGAGGACTGATATTGAACAGGGAAGACAACAATAACAATTTTTATTTTAAGATCGGAGCCAACGGACTGCTGATAGTATGCGGCGGTATATTCTTTTATTATATCCTTTTCCACTCCGATAAGCTTACCGGGGTGATCGACAGCATATTTTCAATCCTTATGCCCATAAACTCCGGACTTGTGATCGCCTATATCCTGAACCCGGTCATGCGCTTTATAGAAAAAAAGATATTCTATCCCTTATGGAACAGGATCAAACCCAAAAAAGACCATAAGTATTCCAAAGAGGCGATAGTCATCCGTGTCATAAGTGCCATATTGACACTTACTTTCTTTGTATCGATAATATATGCGCTTGTGATCTCTGTATTCCCCCAGCTGGTAAATAATATCCAGAGCGTTGTGGACAGGGTATCCGTATTTTTCCTGAACCTTGATGTCAACGAGTATTATTCCTCTATCCTTACCAGATTCCCCCAGTTGGAAGGGATTCTTACCCAGTCAAGTATCGATCTGTCGAAGTTTTTCTATGACAATATACTTCCCAATCTGGAGAGCCTTATAAGCAAGACATCGACGAGCCTTCTGGGCAGTATAATCGCAATATTCAAAAGCCTGATGAACTTCATCATCGGTCTGATCATATCCTTGTATCTGCTGATAAGCAAGGAAAGGTTTGCCGCACAGGCCAAAAAGGTCCTGTATGCGTTTTTAAAGCGGGAGAGGGCCAATAATTTCATAAATAACCTCCGATATATGGATAAGATCTTCGGAGGCTTCATATCCGGGAAACTGGTAGATTCGTTCATAATCGGTATATTATGCTATATAGGCATGCTTATACTGAAGCTCCCTTATCCGCTCCTTATTTCGGTACTTGTTGGTGTAACAAATGTTATTCCATACTTCGGTCCCATTATAGGAGCCATTCCGAGTGCTTTCATATTGTTGATGATCGATCCGAAAGCATGCCTTGTATTTCTGATCTTTGTGCTGATACTCCAGCAGTTTGACGGCAATATTTTAGGGCCAAAGATACTGGGAGGCTCAACAGGGCTTTCAAGTTTCTGGGTAATATTCTCCATAACCGTATTCTCCGGTATGTTCGGAACGTGGGGTATGTTTATAGGCGTACCCGTATTTGCCGTTATATATTCGGCATTGCGTACCATGATAAATACCAGGCTGCAGATCAAGCATATGCCGGTTGAAACAGATTACTATATTTCCTCCGACTATACACCGGAAGAGGAGGGCGTAAACAACTCAGGACAACTTTTCAGGTTCGCCCAGAAGACATTTGACAAAGTAAAGAGAGAGACTTTTGCGGAAGATATGAATCGTTCCGCTACTTTAACGAACAGTTCTGAAGAGACAGAAGGCAGTACCTCACCTACTGCAGCAGATGGTGAAAACGAAGCTACATCTCCTCGTGAAGAAGAAAGATCATGAAATTTCTGATACAGGTAGTTAAAAAAGCGTCCGTGGACGTTGATGATAAGACTATAGGGAGCATCGACAAAGGCTTGCTGATATTTGTCGGCGCCTGTGAAGACGATACAAAGGAAATCGCTGACAGGATGATCAAAAAGGCGGTCAATCTGCGGATATTCGAGGACGAGAATGGAAAAACGAACCTTTCATTAGGGGATATTAAGGGTTCCATGCTCGTTATTTCGCAATTCACGCTTTATGCCGACTGCCGCAAGGGAAACCGTCCCTCATTTATAAAAGCCGGTGATCCGTCACACGCAAACGAATTGTATGAATATATTCTGTCGGAACTTAAAAATACTTACGGGATCCACACCGAATCCGGATCATTTGGTGCCGATATGAAGGTTTCTCTTATAAATGACGGTCCATTTACCATTATGCTTGATTCTGACGAGCTTTTCTCATAGATACTGATCCACAGACGCATCC
>JAILLI010000073.1 GCA_024693225.1 Lachnospiraceae bacterium | reverse complement strand
TAACAAGTGCTGAAGGGTCGCCTTCCTTGATCTTCTTGAGTGCATGGATACCGTCCATCTCGGGCATCGTGATGTCCATGAGTACAAGGTCGGGCTTGAGCTCGTTATACTTCTCAACAGCCTTAGCACCATTCTCAGCTTCGCCGGCTACGTTATAACCGTTCTTGGAGAGAATGTCCTTGATCATCATGCGCATGAATGCTGCATCATCACAGATAAGAATGTTTTTTGCCATCGTTTTTCTCCTCTATTACTGTTAATTGATTATTTCGGTGACCCTTACACCAAAGTTTTCTTCAATTACTACTACTTCACCTTTTGCTACAAGCTTACCGTTAACAAGCACATCAACCGGTTCGCCGGCTATCTTGTCCAGCTCTATGATCGTACCCGGTGCAAAATCAAGTATATCAGAAATCACCTTACTTGTCCTGCCTAATTCTACAGTTACCTCAAGAGGTACGTCTTTGATAAGAGCTATGTTCTCCTGACTCTGCATTGCATTTACGTCTGTTGAAAAAGGTGTAAAGCTTGCAGGCTGGATATTTATGTTCGGCATTCCCATGCCCATTTGAGGTGCCGCACCCATCTGGGGTTGCATTCCCATTCCCATCGAGAAGTCCATCGCAGGTGCCCCCATTGTCGGTGCTGCCATAGGCGGCGGTGCCATCTGAGGTGCTCCCATGCTCTGGCCCATACTCGGCGCTCCCATAGACGGTGCTGCCATCGTCGGAGCTGCGGGTTCGGGTGCCGGCGGCGGAACATCCGGTTCCTGACTGTCCATAAAATAATCGTACAGATTCTTGGCAAAGTCAATAGGATACAACTGCATGATCTTACTGTCAACCAGATCCTCTATCTGCATCCTGAACGTGATCCGCACGAACCTTCCGAGAAGGAATGAGGAAATATCCTCCTGTTTTTCAAGACCGGAAATATCAACGAGGTTCGCTTCCGGAGGACTGATATCGATCATCCTTCCAAGCATCGAGGAAAGCGAAGTTGCCGATGAACCCATCATCTGGTTCATGGCTTCGGATATCGCCGAAAGGTGAATATCCGTCAGCTCACTGCCCTCAACATCGGTACCGTCTCCTCCCATCATCAGGTCCGTAATGATCTTAACATCATGTTCCTTCAGTATCAAGATATTGGTACCTTCAAGACCTTCGGTGTATTTGATCTTGATAAAAACGCACGGCCTCTCGTACTCGCTCACTATAAGGTCCCATGTTGCCATGTCAACAACCGGTGTGGTGATGCTGACTTTACGGTTTACAAGTGAGTAAAGCGTAGTGGCTGAGGTGCCCATGCTTATGTTGGCTACTTCCCCGACCGCATCCTTTTCCTCATCGGTCAGTTCATCGCCTCCGCCTGCGGGGGCGCTGCTTGCCGCCATGCCGGGATCGGCTGCATCCGGTGCCTCAGAAGGAGCGTCGGCGGCGCCATCGACTGGCATTCCGCTTAGCAGAGCATTTATTTCTTCTTGTGATAAATTTCCGTCCATACTCTATTCCTCCTCTCTTAAGACTTCTGTAACCCTGACTGCATATCCGTCCCTGGATGTGCCGGGAAGCGCTTTGAATTTCTTTATATTTCCTACATATACGTCAAGTTCGGAGTCAACTTTGCTTCCCAATTTGATTATATCCCCGAGCTGTATATTTACAAAATCACTTACCGTGATCTTACTCCTGCCCAGAACAACCTTGATCGGCATCGAAACTTTCCTGATCGCCATCTCGATGTATTCCTCGAACTGCTCATCGTTGCTGTCCTTCATATTCGAGAACCAGTACTTGGTATTGAGCTTATCCATTACCGATTCCAGTGTAAAATACGGAAGACATACATTCATCAGTCCTTCGACATCGCCTATCTTGACGTTTATCGTGACGATCGCGATCATTTCCGACGGGGCAATTATCTGTGCGAACTGTGGATTCGTCTCAACCCTCTCGAGATACGGATTGATCTCCGTAACGTTTTTCCACGGTTCCCTAAGCAGCTGTACACATACGGTAATGATCTTATCGATTATCGACCTTTCGATCTCCGAAAAATCCCTGGCCTTGTCCAGCGGGTTACCCTGGCCTCCCAGCATTCTGTCGATTATCGCATATCCCAGGTTCGCTGCCAGCTCCAAAAGTACGTTTCCGCCGAGCGGATCAAAGTTTACCACCGCAAGCAGTACCGGATTGGCCAGTGCCGTTGAGAATTCGGAAAACGTACATGCCTCCGAGTTAACAACATTAACCTGTATGTTTTTTCGAAGATATACCGGAAGATTCGTGGAAAGGAGTCGTCCGTAGTGTTCGAATATTATTTCAAGTGTTCGCAGATGCTCTTTTGAAAATTTTGCCGGGCGTCTGAAGTCGTAGTTTTTCGCAGCTGGCTCGTCAATGTTACTGATATCTTCTGCTGCAAGTTCACCTGAGCTTAAGGCCTGAAGCAGACTATCAATCTCATTTTGCGAGAGAACTTCGCCCATTAAGCTCACCTCCCGTTCATTTTCCGGTCCAGATTACTTACTGGAATTTGATGTCTCTAAAGTATGCCTCGTAAACAAAATCGGAATCAAACATCGCCTGAACTTTCGCGAGTATCGCTGCCTCGATTCCATGAACGTTTGCCTGCGCTTCTTCTTTAGTATATTGACCCACAACCTCTATGATCTCACTCTTGATCTTACTCTCTTTTGTTGCGAGCATAGGCTGGTAAGTCTTGTAATCCGGGTGTTCCTTATTTATCGAGAATGATACGGAACACATTGCGTAATGATCTTTTCCGTCACCGCTTGCCTTAAGGGCGACCGTCATCGAATCAGCTATATCATATACTTCTGAATTCTCGGGAAGGACCATCGTTTCTTCGGCAGCAACCTCTCCTTCAGCAGGTTTTTCAAGTTCGAGATTCAGGATCGCGGCTATATCGTCCACAAGGGCTATCGTCTTGCGGTTTGCCGATACCGTCGAGAACATGATGATACCGGTCAGGACGAGGTTTACTGCCACGAGTGCCAGTAT
>JAILLI010000164.1 GCA_024693225.1 Lachnospiraceae bacterium | reverse complement strand
TCCATAAGCTCTGATGCCGAAACCGGCACTGCTGCCCCGTAGGAAAAAGATGTGGCAGTCACAGCTGCCGCCATTAATAATGCAAATAATCTTCCATATTTCATAAATCCTGACCTCCTGTCTGTTTTATGTAAACCAAATCGCGCGTCACATCTGACAAGTATCGCAACAATTTTACCTTCTATTTATCATAACGGCAAGAGTCATATTTGTGACATTTCCCGAAAAATGGCGATTCTGCTTAATTTTTTTATGGTCTGCCACGCTTGAAAAAAAACCTTTCAAACCTTATAATATCTTATTGCGGCTCCGGACAGGATCCGCAGAAAAAAAGGAAAATAAAATGCAGGGCAACAAACAGGACTATAGGATCAAAAAATACTCCCTCGGGATCGATATCGGATCGACAACCGTAAAGATTGCAATAGTTGATGAAAATGACAGGCTTGTCTTTTCAGACTACAGAAGGCACTTTGCCGATATACAGAACACATTAAGACAGCTTCTTACATCTGCCAGGGATCTTTTGGGGCCGGTCGATCTTCATCCCATGATAACCGGCAGCGGGGGACTTACCCTGGCAAAGCATATGAACATCCCCTTTGTCCAGGAGGTCATCTGTGTATCTACCGCCCTGTCCAAGCTGGCCCCCCGGACCGATGTGGCTATAGAGCTTGGCGGTGAGGATGCCAAGATCATATATTTTGAGGACGGAAATATTGAACAGCGTATGAACGGTATATGCGCAGGCGGTACCGGATCCTTCATAGACCAGATGGCTGCCCTTCTCATGACCGATTCAATGGGACTTAACGAATATGCCAAGGGATACCAGAGCCTTTATACCATAGCTGCAAGATGCGGTGTCTTCGCCAAGTCCGATATCCAGCCCCTTATTAACGAAGGTGCCACCAAGGAAGACCTGGCTGCCTCCATATTCCAGGCTGTTGTTAACCAGACCATCTCGGGCCTTGCCTGCGGCAAGCCTATTCGCGGCCATGTTGCTTTTCTTGGAGGCCCCCTTCATTTTCTGTCCGAGCTTACGGCCTCTTTTATAAGAACACTGGGCCTTGACGAAGAACATACATTTACTCCCGACAATTCCCACCTCTTTGCAGCCATGGGGGCTGCTTTTAATCACAAAGAGGATGTACAGGTCCCTATCCTTTCCCTTATATCCCTGCTCGAGAACAAGATCAGGATGGAATTTGAGGTTGCCAGGATGGAACCCCTCTTTGCCGACAAGACTGAATATGAGGATTTTACAAAAAGACACAGTCGGGCAAAGGTCCAAAGGGCTAACCTTTCTGACTGCCATGGCGAGTGCTTCCTGGGTATAGATGCGGGATCCACGACTACCAAGGCTGCCCTCATAGACAATGAGGGAAATCTTCTGTATTCATTTTATGACAATAACAACGGGAGCCCTCTTGCAACATCCATACGGGCTCTTAAGGAGATATATTCCCTGCTTCCAAAAGATGCCCATATAGCCCACAGCTGCTCAACGGGTTACGGCGAAGCCCTTATCAAAGCCGCTCTCCTGCTTGATGACGGCGAGGTAGAGACAATATCACATTATTATGCCGCCTCATTCTTTGAGCCGGATGTGGACTGCATACTCGATATCGGCGGTCAGGACATGAAATGTATCCGTATCAGGAACGGGGCCGTTGACAACGTTCTTCTGAACGAGGCATGCTCGAGCGGCTGCGGTTCCTTCATAGAGACCTTTGCCAGAAGCCTTGATTTTGAAGTATCTGACTTTGCCCAAACGGCTCTCTTTGCAAAACACCCCATTGATCTTGGCACCAGATGTACCGTCTTCATGAATTCCAAGGTCAAGCAGGCCCAAAAAGAAGGAGCCGATGTTTCCGATATATCCGCGGGGCTTGCATATTCCGTTGTCAAGAACGCACTCTATAAGGTAATCAAGGTAACTGATGCCAGGACCCTGGGCCGTAAGATCGTGGTACAGGGCGGAACCTTCTACAATGATGCCGTACTCCGCTCTCTGGAAAAGATAGCCCAGGTAGAAGTCATTCGGCCTGATATAGCAGGGATCATGGGAGCTTTCGGGGCCGCCCTCATAGCAAAGGAACGATATGAGGATGAAAAGTCAACAAGCATACTGTCTCCCGAAAAGCTTGATGCCTTTACCTTCGAGACATCAATGGCCAAATGCAAGGGCTGTACCAACAGCTGCAGACTTACGATCAACAGATTTTCAGGTGGCAGACAGTTCATATCGGGAAACAGGTGTGAGCGTGGTATAGGCAAGGTCAAGAATGCCGAAAACCTTCCTAATATGTATGAATATAAGCTTCACAGGGTATTTGACTACGAGCCTCTTCCGGCAACCGAAGCACCAAGGGGCCTTATCGGTCTGCCACGTGTTCTCAACATGTACGAAAACTATCCCTTCTGGTTCACTTTCCTGACAAAGCTTGGATACTCCGTGGTACTGTCACCCATCAGCTCTCACAGGATATATGAGATGGGTATAGAATCAATTCCCAGTGAATCGGAATGTTACCCCGCAAAGCTGGCTCACGGACATATCATGTGGCTTATCAAAAAAGGTGTGCCACTCATATTCTATCCCAGCGTCTTCTACGAAAGGAATGAGTTCCAGCAGGCAAGCAATCATTACAACTGCCCCATAGTCACCTCATACAGCGAGAACATCAAGAACAACGTGGATGAGATATGCCGGGGAGATGTTAAATTCCACAATCCCTTCCTGGCCTTTACCAACTTTGAGACCGCCTCAAAGGGTCTTATCGCCGCCTTCCCGGATATTCCGGCAGACCAGGTATATTATGCCGCAAAGGCCGGCTGGGAAGAGCTTGACCGGGCCAGGAGCGATATACAAAAAAAGGGGGAAGAAGTACTCCAGTATCTTAAGGATACCGGCAGGAGCGGCATAGTCCTTGCCGGGAGGCCCTATCATATAGACCCGGAGATCAATCACGGCATTCCCGAGATGATCAACTCCTACGGTATGGCTGTCCTTACCGAGGACTGTATCTCGCATCTGTCCGAAGTTGAACGTCCCACCATCGTATCCGACCAGTGGATGTATCACTCCAGGCTCTATGCCGCAGCGACCTACGTCAAGGGACGTGATGACCTTGAACTTGTCCAGCTCAATTCCTTCGGCTGCGGTCTTGATGCAGTCACAACCGACCAGGTGAACGATATACTCTCTTCCGGTGACAAGATATACACCTGCCTTAAGATAGACGAAGTCAATAATCTGGGAGCTGCAAGGATAAGGATCCGTTCCCTTCTTGCGGCCATCCGTATCAGAAAGCGCCGGGGCGAAAAGCGCAACATACGTTCCGCCGCTTATAAGAGGGTGCTCTATACCAAAAAGATGTATGATGACAGGTACACCATACTCTGTCCCCAGATGTCACCCATCCATTTTGATCTGTTACAGAGTGCTTTTAACGCCGAAGGCTATAACATCATAGTTCTCAACAATTCCAACCGTGCCGCCATCGATATGGGTCTGCAGTTCGTCAACAATGATGCCTGCTATCCCTCACTGATCGTGGTCGGCCAGATAATGGATGCCATACTTTCAGGTAAATACGATACAGACCGCCTGGCTGTTATTATGAGCCAGACCGGAGGCGGATGCAGGGCCACCAACTACATAGGTTTCATAAGAAGAGCCCTTGCCAAGGCCGGATATTCCCATATCCCGGTCATATCTCTTAACCTGTCAAAGCTCGAATCAAATCCGGGATTTAAGATCACCCCCAAGTTCCTTCTGCGGGGTATCTGTGCCGCTGCCATAGGTGATATATTCATGCGGTGTCTTTACAGGATGCGGCCCTATGAGCTTACCCCGGGGTCTGCTGATGCCCTCCATGAGAAATGGATAAAGCCCTGCATGGATTTTGTAGCATCGGATCATATCTCAATACCGACCTTCTACAGGCTGTGCAAACAGATAGTCAAGAGCTTTGACGAACTTCCTGTCGATGAGACCAAAAGAAAGCCGAGAGTCGGCATAGTCGGTGAGATTCTTGTCAAGTTCTCTCCCACCGCCAATAACGATCTTGTAAATCTGTTGGAGGCTGAAGGTGCCGAAGCGGTCATGCCCGATCTTCTTGATTTTCTCCAGTACTGCTTCTACAACCAGAAATACAAGGCCGATCACCTGGGCACGAAGATGAGCACGGCTACCATAGCATCTCTTGGCATATGGGCAATAGAGAGGGTACGCGGAGCCAGCGTCAAAGCCTTAAAGTCCAGCAGGCATTTTGAACCTCCTGTACACATCAAGACCCTCGCTGAGTATGCAAAATCCATCGTGGATATAGGAAATCAGACCGGCGAAGGGTGGTTTCTTACCGGAGAGATGATGGAGCTGATCCATGACGGTGTGCTCAACATAGTATGCACACAGCCTTTCGGCTGCCTTCCCAATCATGTTGTCGGAAAAGGTGTGATAAAAGCCATACGGCGTGAATACAAGAAAGCGAACATTGTCGCCATAGATTACGATCCCGGTGCTTCAGAGGTAAACCAGCTCAACCGTATAAAGCTGATGCTGTCAACCGCTTTTAAGAACCTGGATACGCAGGAATGATAAGTTACCGGTCATCTTATCGTAAGGGCATCCCTTACTCCGGCTCTAAGTTTGTTAAAGAGCTGATCCGTCCTTTCCATATCCTCAAAGAGGATGGTTTCCGACAGTTCCGATGACAGATCGGCTATGTCGGAAAGGCCCAGGAGCCGGCCGTCACGCTCTATTCCCTTTAAGCAGAAAAGGAGCAGCTGATACTTCTTTCCTTCAAACATCTTCTCGGCATCGCCGATCAGCTCATTGAGTTCGTTATACTGGGCCGAGAACCTGTTCTCTTTGGAAGTATCTTCAGCAGTCGAATTGTCAAATCTCTGCCACAGCCATCTGGTCAGGACCGAATTCAGGCCGCGCTTGGATACCGGTTTTTCAAGATAATCATTAAATCCGGCCTCAAGGAAGCCCATAAATACATCGTTGATATCCGCCGTTGTCGTGAAGACGACGGGAACCTGACTGTAATAGTCCCCGCTCATGGCCCGGATCTTTGTAACGATCTGTGCTCCGCTGCCGTTTTCCATCTCATAAGAGACAAAGATGATATCATATACATGGTTTTCGATCTGCTCCATGGCATCCTTGCCGGATACTGCCCTTGTTATTATGACCTCATAGGGCTTGAGTATTCGCTGGAAGACATTTAAGAATACTATATCTTCGTCTACGATAAGAACACGTGCGTCCTTTGTGATCTTTACCGCGTTCTTTATCATCTCCTCTTCGTTCTCTTCAGTCACATCATTGACAAGATTATCCGCCTTGTCAATATCCTCCATGTTGTAAACAAACACGACAGTAGACAGAATCTCATTATAATCATCAAGCCTGTGATTGATTATCATGTTCACATGCCTGTCATTTACGGGATAATCCGCGCTTATACCGAAGGCAGTCTCATCTACGCTCTGACACAGCTGGGAATAGGCTCCCGATGAGATCTCAAACACATCCGTGATCTTCCGTCCTACAAATCTGTCCTCAAAGAGCTGCTCGAGGACCTGGGCCCGTCTGTTCTCATAGACTATCCGAAGCTGGCTGTCGAGTATGAACACCACATCGGTCCTTCCCTCATCAAGTTCCTTTTCAAAATGCTTTCTGCTTATGGTTACCATATCATGATAAGCCAGAAGCCTTCGCATGATAATGGCTGCTATAAGGTTGAAGATGATCTCTATGGGGATATAGGCCATGGAGTACACGATTATGAACTGCTCCGCTATAAAGCCTGCCGCAGAGAACATATACACGAACAGAAGAAGCATGAGATCATGCTTTTCACATTTTCTGTAGATACCGGCTCCCCTGTATACAACAAATGTTATCAGCATGGTCACATAGAACATGTAATAGATGAAATACAGGGCTTTATGCCAGGGGGCGACAGGTGAAAAATAGACACCGAAGGGGCTCTTCATAAGCTCTCCGCCCTGCATTATCGTATCGACAAAGAAAAGGATTACTGCCGAATATGCGATCACTGTGATGAACATGGAGGTGTATTTCCTGTCCACATCGACCATTTCCTGGGTCAGCAAAACGAACTCACACATGGTGAGTACTTTAAGAAACTTGAGAAGGGCATATAGTATGAAGCATATGGGGTGTGAATATGTCAGTGACATGGCCACCGAGATAACAGCCGTGCCGGCGATCGAAAAAGCCAGCCACATGTACCTTACCCGGCTCGTTTCGGATACGCTCTCCCCTGCATATGCAAAATATTGTGATACCGCCACAAGTCCCGCCGTTGCGACGAGTACAAGTGAGATGATAGTGCTCATAAATAACTCCGTATATCAGAAAACATAAATTATATTATAACTTAATCCTGCGATTAAATACAGTACCCTCATAAAAAGCATCGATAAGACTGCAGCACTCTCCCATAACATCCCCGCTCATATCGACCCAGTTTATATCGCGTCTTTTGCGAAACCATGTCATCTGCTCCTTGGCAAGATGTCTTATCTCCATAAAAAGCTTATTGTAAAACTGATCGTAGCTTTCAAACTCTCCCAGAAGATACATAAGTATATATCTGTATTCCAGGCCCAGCCTGTAGAGAAAATCATCCGTGGCACCGTTTTCCCTTAAGTGCGCTACCTCCTCTATCATTCCAATCGAAAGCCTTCTGTCAAGTCTTTCCCTGATCCGCTCATACAGGACTTCCCTTGGCCATGTGACACCGATCAGGAGGGTCTCATAGCGGGGCCTGTTGACATGATCGCCTTTGTCAGCTGAAAGGGCCTTTTCGGCTGCACGCTCCACCCTCCTCTTATTCTTAATATCCAGCTGCTGGAGCAGGCCCGGTGCATTTTCCCTTATGATACTTATGAGCTCTTCAAGGGATTTTTCTTCTATCTGCCTGCGAAGCTTAAGATCCGGTTCCTCCCCGGTCAGATCATATCCGTCAACAACGGCATTTACATAAAGGCCGGTACCCCCGCAAAGGAAAGCCTTCCTGCCATGGGCAATCTGGCTGTCTATCGCTTCATATGCCAGCTTCTGGTAGTGTGCCAGAGAGAAAAACTCATTGGGTTCTGCCAAATCAAGGAGATAATGATCTACTCCCTGCATCTCTTCGCAAGTGACCTTTCCCGATCCCAGATCCAGGCCCTTATATACCTGTCTCGAATCTGCGGATACGATGGCAGCGTCATACTTTTTGGCAAGCTTTATGGCAAGATCGCTCTTTCCGGATGCATTTGTTCCGACTATACATACGAGTTTATCCATGATCAGAAGTTCATACGGCATCCCGCCAGAAGGAAACAAAGGGGCGAATTCCAGTAGATGGTGATCTCATTACATGAGTAACTCTGGGAATTGTCAACATAGCATCTGGCCTTTGGACGTCCGGCAAGGACCGCCTTTGCATATACATCATCAAGCTTGCTGTCAGGACCTCCTACAAGCATGCCCTTCATACACTTATGTATGGCCTGACTGGGTCTGTGATGAGGATCTTCGGGGCACTGGCTGCCATATCCTGTCAGGAAGCAGTATGAGTTGGCATTTGTCCCAAAAAGGTAATGGAGCTGCCGCCTTGCCGCAAGGAGATATTCCGTTTTCTGTGTCAGCTTATGACCCAGAAGAAGCCCCATCCCGTTATTTGCTATGGTCATGTTCGATCCCCAGAAATAATCATCCATGATGGTCGATCCGTATGCTTCTTTATGGCAGATCCCCACTAGCTCATCACAGAACTTAAGATACATCTCTTCGGGATCAAAAGGAAGATCCAGCTCCTTTTGTGAGCAAAGATAAGCATAAAGGCCGTAACCGCTTACATTGGCCCAGTCAAAAGCCACCCCTTCGATCCTTGTAAGATCGATCCCATCCAGCTTTTTGCCTAAAGTCTTATCCCCGGTTGTCCTGTAGCCTTCGCAAACGGCCCAGAAGAGTTCATCCGCGGAATTACCGTCTTTGTATTCACCTGTAAGTACATCGGGCGGATTGACGAAGTTCCTCTCACCGATATGATCCATATAGGCATCAAGCGCCTTACCGGCAGCCACAAGGCAGCGGTCGGCAAATCCCCTGTCTATATCAGCGTATATTCTTGCCGCCATGTACATGGCCCCTGCAAGATCAGCAGTTGCGGTCTTGGAAGGAGAGATAACATAGAGCTTTTCCGTACATTCATCAGCTTTGCAGACCCCGTCAAAATTAAGACCGGTGACCTTATGGTATACCATCCCGTCATCCCGCTGCATCTTAAGCATCCACTCCAGCTCATAACGGGCCTCATCAAGTATATCGGGGATCCCGTTACCGCTTTCGGGTATGTCATTGTCATCACCGAAGCATTCCGGATACAGCTCGTAGGCCAGCATAAGGTCGGCGACAGCCTTGGCCGCCGGAACCGTATACCGTCCGTAATCTCCGGCATCATGCCATCCTCCGGATACATCGAGGGACCCTTCTCCGCCGTAAATGGCGGCTTTTTCCATATGGCAGGCCTTATGGGCAAAATCCCCGGCATATCCCTCCGGAAGGGCTGTGCCGCACCTCTGCAGATATAACATCCTCTGGGCATCCTTTAGTGGCATGTCATAGATATCCTCTCCTATGTCAAATTCATATGAAGAACCGCTGCAATCGGTATCTATCCTGTATCTTCCGGGCCTTGTAACCTGTGAGAAATCAGCATACATGACCGTATCACCCGAAGATCCTCCCGAAGGTCCCTTTACAAGTTCTCCATTATATACGGTCTTACCCGTGTCGCAGTCAGTTACTTCAAAGGATCCGGCCTCTTTATCCTTTATCCTTACGACCGCACGTTTTTCGTCACCGGGACGGTACCCGGCCTGATCAATGTTAACATCCATCATCTCACCCTTATTATCTACCGCTTTGGCATTACTGTCGTCCGAAAGCAGCAATGATACACTGTCGATATATATACTGTGGGCCGAAAGCTTCTGCTCCCCTCCCTCGTCTCCCAAGTTAAAACACATCCTCGGTGCGGGATCCGACGGTTCAGTCATGGTAAAATCACAGCTTATAGTCCTAAGGTCGGGTCCGATCTTAACATCCTCCATATCCATATAGGGATGGTAATCACCACCGTTGACCTGGATCCTTAATTCTATGGTGCGTTCCGTATCAGAGGATATCCGGGCCGAAAAATGATAAGACCCACCTTCAAGGAGTTCAAAACCGTCCCGGTATAACTGAACGGAATGTCCCCTTCTTCCAGGATCGGATATCTTTACCGCAAGTTTTCCTGCCACGGGGCCAAATGTCGCACTGCCACCGCTTTCCTGATAAAGCCCCCAGTAAGAACTGACGGATGACAGGTCACTGTCATCTATAAGCTCTTCCCCCGAAACCGGTTCATCGGCCTCTTCGGGCTGTGAAGGCTGCCCGGGCTGTTTGGCCTCTTCATTGACACCAACCCTTACATTCACAGGACCTGCCGCATAGGAGCATCCCCCAAGGCAGAGACATATCCAGGATATAAGGGCTATTATGAGCCTGTATCTAATCGGTTGACGGTCCATACATCTCTCCATTAAGGTCCTTCATGATCTCATCTATAGATATGCCTTTCTCATCGGCTATACGGCATATATCGTCATATTCATACTTACGCCTTGTGATGCCGTACCCTTCGGATATCTTGACGCGCACATCCCCGTAGCTGCTGCTGACCTTTTCTATCCTGCGGTCGAGCACATATCTGTCAAAACGTTGCCTTCGTATACCCAAAGTAGAAGTATGCCTGAACATGAGCTGTACGAACTTTTCAACATCATCCATACGGCACATGACATTTATCATGATTCCCTGACGTCCTTTTTTCATGCCGATGTTAAGCGTATATACATCAAGGGCCCCCTCCCTTATGAAGAGGTCTGTTGCATAGGACACGGCTTCGGCAGTTATGTCATCAACGTTGCAGGAAAGCACCGTCACCACATTTTTACCGTCATCATTATCCCGGGCAGGCTCATCATGACCCGCGGTACCTGCTTTTGTAAAGCCCTCTCCCAGCATGGCCCTGACAGTGTTTGCGGCAGGAAGATCCTTGCTTCCCATCCCGTAACCGGTCCTTTGAACGGTCATGACCGGCATTCCTTCAAAGCTGTCTACAAAATACCTTACAAGAGCTGCTCCGGTCGGCGTACACAACTCTCCTTCTATATTACCCGAATAGGCACTTATCCCGTCAAGCAGTCTTGCCGTGGCAGGGGCGGGCACAGGAAGGATACCGTGAGCACATCTCACCTTACCGTATCCCGTACAGACGGGAGTAGCTGTCACCAGATCGGGCGAGAGCATATCCATAAGGATGCATACACCTGCTATATCTGCAAGTGCATCTTTTTCCCCGACCTCGTGAAAATGCACGCTTGATACATCCATCCCGTGAACATGGCTTTCAGCTTCTGCTATAAGTCCATATATGTCTTTTATCTTCCTGCGGACCCTGTCCTCTATGGGCATATGATCTATGGTATGGACTATATGATCCATATCATTGTGATGATGAGGATGATCGTGATGGTGGTCATGGTCGTGGTCATCATGGTGGTCATGTCCGTGATGGTGGCCGTGGTCGTGGTCATGGTCATGGTCGTGGTCATGATCGTGATGGCGGTCGTGGTCATGGTCATGGTCGTGGTCATGGTCATGGTCATGGTCATGGTCATGGTCATGGTCGTGGTCATGGTCATGGTCATGGTCATGGTCGTGGTCGTGATCGTGGTCGTGGTCGTGGTCGTGATGATGGCCATGTTCCATTCCCTCGACGAGTTCCTCGTTCTTCACGGAGTCCCCCAGGGTGTCCAGAAGGTTTATCGTCACCTGATTCTTGTTGACAGCATTTTTCAATGCTCTCTCCACCCATTCAT
>JAILLI010000155.1 GCA_024693225.1 Lachnospiraceae bacterium | reverse complement strand
ACCCTGACCCCTTCTGGCATCTGTTATGTCTTTATTTCCTTCGATGCTCATGATCGGAACGATATTCCTGTATCTGTCAAAAAGCTCGAAATACTTTTCTCCCATAAGTGTTCCGTTGGTAAACACGGGAAAAAGGATATCAGGCCTGCTGCCCGCTGCATCGATCACACCTTTCCGAAGAAGAGGCTCTCCGCCGGCAAGCAGTATGAAGCTCACTCCCAGATCATCTGCCTCGTCAAATATCCTTTTCCAGTCTTCATCCGAAAGCTGTGCTACAGGAGCTTCATCAGTCGTTGCATGATTGCATCTCGAGTAACATCCCGCACAGTGCAGGTTGCAGCTGCTGGTAATGCTGGCTATGAGGAAGGGTGGGATATGTTCCCCCTTCTTCTCCATGGCAGCACGTTTCTTTGAAGCAGCCCTGCTAGCAGCAGCGAACCTGAGCATATATGCACTTTCACGCGGATTTTTCAGCGTTGCCCTCATGGCATCGGCTACTATCCTTTCCACACCGCGCGTCATATAGTCCTGAATGTCAAACTCTTTTTCCATATATATTCTCCGCATAAATGTTGTAAGTCTTTTGTTATATCTTTTGCCATATTATATTTTGTCAAATATAAATTGTCAAGACTTTTAGATTGGCACTCCGAAAAACCGATGCCCCCCCATATTGGGCAAGACCTGTGAAGGTCGCTCCGAATACGTCTCTGATGATGACATACTTTCCTTCGTATCCTGCAAGATCTGTGATCATCAAGCCCGTCCGCCCGGTTCATTCATGGTACGGATGGCATTGGCAAGATCAAGAAATCTCTGCGATCTCATCAGGGCCAGACCCTGTGCTTCATCACCAAGTACGACAAGCTGGTCCCCGGGTGAAATATCAAAAAGCTTTCTCGCCTTTGCGGGGATCACTATCTGTCCCTTGTCTCCGACAGTCACCAGACCGAACAGGTGCCTGCCTTTGGGCGGAAGGTTCAGTCCCAGGTTTTCTTCCGGTTCGTAATTGGCCAGATCGTCAAGGGACACCTCAAAAAGCTCCGCCATAGTCCTGCATTTATCAAGATCGGGGATCGTCTCTCCTGCCTCCCACTTGGCGACAGCCTGTCTTGTCACACCCAGCTTTTCGGCTATATCTTCCTGTGTCATATGTCTCATCTTACGAAGTGAGATCAGATTATCACTGAACATCCGTTTTTTTCTCCTTTTTTATTCCTAGTACAGCCCACCTGAAGAAAGGGATCCTCGAGATGATATAGTACAGCCCGAAACCAAAAACAAATCCCGCTATTAGGCTGAGTATATAGCACGCCGGTGCCGGGAGCAGATGAGGTCTTCCTATATAGAGTGCCACGGATGAGATGCCCAGATAGTGGAACACATATAATCCGAAGCTCCTTTTGCTCATCCATGATGCAAACCTTCCGGTCCTGTTCCCGAACCTTGCCATACCGGCCAGCATGGCCAGAGATCCGAAGTATGCGCTGGCCGAAAAGAGCGGTCCTCTGTTCACCGGAACATCGGCATAGTTCATCTGCCCTTTTATAAAGAAGTAAACTGCCGAAAAGACAAGGCTCAGTACAAGGCCTGCAGCAATGGCAGGTACCGCAAGTGATGTCAGCTTATCCATCACATCATCATTTGAAAAGACATAATAGCCCAGGAAAAAGAACAGGCAATAAAATCCGATCCTGTATACCACTACTATCGGGGTATTGAGGATCTGTGCCCCGCCCCATACCGGGAAGAAGAATAAGATGATCAGCCAGACCGGGGTCTTCTTCCCCAGGTCCAGAAGACGGCCTTTTTCGATCTTTCTTGCCAGAATAAGGAGCATGCAGTAGGCCCACAAAAGCTGCATGAACCAGAGTACCCCGCTGCCCGAGGCTATCATGACCAGGCCTATCACGGGCTTTGGGATACCTATATCGGTCATATCCTTAAAAGCACCGGATATCGAAAGGTTTACATACCCCTGAACGAACTGGAATACAAACAGACCTATCGTTGAAGGTACCAGGAGCTTTCGGGTACGGGCTATTATAAACTCTCTGTCCGTGTGGCTCATAAGATATATCCGGGATACGATCCCCGAAACAAGAAACAGTACGGGCATGATCCAGGGATACACCAGGTACATGAAGACATCATAATACTGAACTGGAAGGTCCGTTATCCTGCCGATCCCCCCGACGATACCTTCTGCATTGTACATGTAGAACACATGGTATATCACCACGATCACAAGTGTTGACCATCTTATATTATCCAGGTAATACTTTCTCATACGTGCCTCACTTTCGCAACTATTATTAACATTATTATATATGTTTCCGGCTGCAGCGTCTACCAACAAAAGTTAACCTGTATCCCTCTGTTTTGTTATGTTTCGTTGCGTTTAACCTATATCAGCCAACCCTGGCATGGCCCTACAGACGGAAAACTGACCGGCCCTTACAGACCCGGAAAGTCTGCCTGTCAACCGTTTTTGAAAATGTCCCGAAATAAATGAAACATAAGCCCGGAGGAAACAGGTTTCCTTCCGGGCTTTTCAAAAAGGAAACCTTCGGCTGACGCCGAAGCTTCAGACTGTAGACAAAGTGGGAGTGGAACTTCGAGTTCCACTCCCGTTTTCTGCTTTAAAAGGATTTTTCATCATGCAGCCATCGGACAACCAGATAATTGATCGTATGGCGGTCCTATTATCCCCTTTCTTTGAAGCAT
>JAILLI010000138.1 GCA_024693225.1 Lachnospiraceae bacterium | reverse complement strand
CTGAGGTCGACCGTCTCATCGGATAAGGAAGCCATGGACAGTTATATCAGACAGGAAACCGGCATGGTCTTCTCTCATGTCCTCGAAAACGCCGGCGTATACAAGCAGACGCCGGAGGGACTTGAGGGCTTCATGCGCTTTGTCAGCCGGTTTTCCGACCTGTCATAAAGGCGGAGCATATCATGGAACAGTTGAGATTATTTACAGATCCACCATCGGGACATACAAGCGCACCTCTTGCGAGCAGACTTCGCCCCGAGACCCTTGATGAATACGTCGGCCAGCAGCATCTTGTCGGAGAGGGAATGCTGCTGCGCCAGCTCATAGAGAACGATCAGGTATCCTCCATGATATTCTGGGGGCCTCCCGGTGTCGGCAAGACTACCCTTGCCAGGATAATAGCCGGATCCACCAACGCCCATTTTGTTGAATTCTCTGCCGTGACAAGCGGCATCAAAGAAGTGAAGGAGGTCATGAAGGAAGCAGAGGAAATGCGCCTTCAGGGAACCAGGACCCTCCTTTTTACCGACGAGATCCACCGTTTTAACAAGGCACAGCAGGATGCCTTCCTCCCCTATGTGGAAAAAGGATCCATCATACTGGTCGGTGCCACTACCGAGAACCCCTCCTTTGAGATCAATTCGGCTCTCCTGTCCCGCTGTAAGGTCTTTATCCTCAAGGCCCTTACTGAAGACGATCTCTTTAAGCTCTTAAAGCACGCCCTTGTATCAGAAAAGGGACTTGGCAACATGCAGATAGAGATATCGGATCAGGATCTTCGGTCGATAGCCGCCTTTTCAAACGGGGATGCCAGGTGTGCACTAAACACTCTTGAGATGGCTGTAAACAATACTCCCCTAAACAGCGAGGCCGTGATAAAGGTGGAAACAGCGACCATAGCCCGCTGTATGGACCGCAGATCCCTCCTCTATGACAAGAACGGGGAGGAGCACTATAATCTCATCTCCGCCCTTCACAAATCCATGCGCAATTCCGACCCCGATGCAGCCGTATACTGGATGTGCCGCATGATCGACGGCGGTGAGGATCCCCTCTACATAGCACGCAGAATGGTCCGCTTTGCCAGCGAGGATGTGGGACTTGCAGACAGCAACGCCCTGACCGTTGCCGTAAATGCATACCAGGCCTGCCATTTTCTTGGCCTTCCCGAATGCAATGTCCATCTGGCCCATGCCGCCGTCTACCTTTCAATGGCACCAAAATCAAATGCCCTGGAGGTCGCATGCATAAAAGCAGCCAAAGACATAAGCTCATCCCCCGCACAGCCGGTTCCCCTTCATATAAGAAATGCACCGACGCGTCTTATGAAGGATGCCGGATACGGAAAAGGCTATATATATGCCCATGATACAGAAGAAAAGATGGCCAAGATGCAGTGTCTTCCCGATGCTCTAAAGGACCGGCATTATTACGAACCGGGAGTACAGGGTGACGAGGCTGCCGTAAAGGAGAAGCTTGACGGGATCAGAAAATGGAGAAGCGAAGACTGAGCTTTGCTTCTCCATTATTTTTATATTCCATAAATATGTTTTCAGATCTTATCAAGCGCCTGCTTCAGATCGTCGATAAGATCATCGGCATTTTCAAGTCCTACCGAATAACGGATAAGATCGGGAGAGATACCCGCCTCCGTCAGCTGCTCATCGGACAGCTGTCTGTGGGTGTGGCTTGCCGGATGCAAAAGGCAGGTCCTCGCATCCGCAACATGTGTTGCTATGGTAGCAAGCTTTAAGCTGTCCATGAAAGCAATGGACTTTTTCCTCCCGCCCTTTATGGCAAAACAGAGGACCCCGCAGCTTCCTTTGGGAAGGTATTTCTTTGCCAGCTCATGATACTCATCCCCGGGAAGATCGGGATAATGGACCCAGGCCACCTTTTCATGATCCTTAAGAAAACCTGCTATCTTAAGGGCGTTTTGGCAATGACGTTCTACACGTACGTGAAGGGATTCAAGGCCCGTATTTACATAGAAGGCATTCTGCGGTGACTGTATACAGCCGAAATCTCTCATCAACTGGGCTGTAGCCTTGGTAATATAAGCACCTTTTCCGAACTTCTGCGCATATACTATCCCGTGATAGCTCTCGTCGGGAGTGGTAAGACCCGGGAATCTGTCCGGATAAGCCATCCAGTCAAAATTACCGCTGTCTATCACTGCCCCGCCCACGCTTACGGCATGTCCGTCTATATACTTTGTCGTTGAGTGGGTGACTATGTCAGCTCCCCATTCAATGGGCCGGCAGTTGACCGGGGTGGCAAATGTATTGTCAACTATGAGGGGAACGCCGTGACTGTGAGCAAGACGGGCGAACTTTTCTATATCGAGCACGGTACAGGTCGGATTGGTGATGGTCTCACCGAACACGGCCTTTGTATTGGGCCTGAAATACGCCCCCAGTTCCTCCTCTGAAAGCCTCTGGTCGACAAAAGTGCACTCTATGCCCATCTTGGCCATGGTCACAGCGAAGAGATTGTAGGTCCCTCCGTATATGGCGGAAGAGGCTATAAAGTGATCGCCTGCTTCACATATATTGAATATGGCGAAGAAATTAGCCGCCTGACCCGAAGAAGTCAGCATTCCCGCATATCCTCCCTCAAGGGCGCAAAGCTTCTTTGCCGCAAGGTCATTTGTGGGATTCTGCAGCCTGGTGTAGAAATACCCTTCCGCCTCAAGATCAAAGAGGGCACCCATATCATCACTCGTGGCGTACTTCCAGGTGGTGGACTGCCATATGGGAAGCTGGCGCGGATCCCCGTTCTGCGGTTCGTAGCCCTCATGAAGGCATTTTGTTTCTATCTGTGTACTCATCTGTCCCATCTCCTTTC
>JAILLI010000080.1 GCA_024693225.1 Lachnospiraceae bacterium | reverse complement strand
CGATATTGAAGAGATCGCACCTGCTGTTACCGCAGAGAGTGAAGAGAGTACGGAAACGGTGGAAGCCGTTGATCCTACAGCATCACCCCTTGATAATCTGATCCTACCGGATGCACCTGTTATAGATCAGGACGAAGAGAGCCTTGATATCATACCTCATGAGCCGGCTATAGAACCGGCTAATGTACTCGAGATCAATCCCGAGACTATAATTGAAGAACCTGTGGTTGAGGAACCTGTAGCGGAGCTCGAACCTGTAGCGGAGCTCGAACCTGTAGCGGAGCCCGAACCTGTGGCAGCCCCCGAACCTGTAGCAGAGCCTGAGCCTGAACCGGTACAAGAACCTGTAGTAGAAGCAGAGCCCGAGCCTATAGCAGAACCGGAACCTGCCCCTGCCCCGGCAGTATCGGATGATCCGAATGCCAAGCTTGATGCAGATGCCATAGCGGCACTGTTTGCTCAGGCAGCAGGAGAGGAACCGGCAGCTGAAGAGAGTGTGGCAGAACCTGAACCCGAGCCTGCAGCAGAATCGGAGCCAGAGCCTGTAGCAGAGCCTGAGCTTGAACCGGTACAAGAACCTGTAGTAGAAACAGAGCCCGAGCCTATAGCAGAGTCGGAACCTGCCCCTGCCCCGGCAGTATCGGATGATCCGAATGCCAAGCTTGATGCGGATGCCATAGCGGCACTGTTTGCTCAGGCAGCAGGAGAAGAGGCAGCAGGAGAAGAGATGGCTACTGATGAGAGTGCGGCGGGTGAGGAGCCTGTAGCAGAAGGATCTGAGGACGCGGAACCATCAGAAGAAGCTCAGCCTGAAGAGCAGAACATAGAAGAGCCTGCATCGGAAGAGCCTGCAGATACATCTGATTCCGATACCCTTGACCAGGAAGCCATCGAGGCTCTGTTAAACGGTACGGATACGACAGCAGAACCGGCAGCGGAAGCCGGAGATGAGACCGGGCCCGAGGATGACCTCGTTGCATCTGAAGATGCCACACTTGAAGAACTTACAGCCTCTCTCGGCGATGAGGAAGAGGCCCCCCTTATGGAGGATCAGGAGATATCAGAGCTTTTGTCAACACTTGGCGAGCTGTCCGGAGAGAGTAAGGAAGAGACTGAAGACGGTAATGATGCCAAAGCTTCCGAAGCCGAGGATGGTCAGGAAGACGGGGCAACAGGCACGGATCTTGACGGAATAGATATGCTTGATACGGATCTGTCCGCTATGCTCGATAGCGTGACCGGATCCTTGGAAACTGAAGGAGACGGGGCTGCTTCATCCGAGGACACTGACCTTAATGAACTTCTCGGTGCCCTTGATGACGGATCCGGAGATCTTTCCGATATAGGCAGTCTCCTGGAAAAAGATGAGAACTCTGAACTTGTAGACCCCAACACGGATACGGCGGAGGCTCTTTTCTCGGACGCACCCGAAGGGGAACTCTTCGATATAGATAATGTTATCGATGAAGAAGAGGAAACCAAGGGTAAAAAGAAGAAGAAAAAGAAAAAATTCGGTTTATTCGGGAAGAAGAAGGAAGAGGACGAAGATAGGGAGATCATCGAGACCCTTGGTGGCGAAGATGAAATGCTCGTTGATCCGGATCTTCTTGATATTCCGGAAAAGAACGAAGAAAAAGAAAAGAAGCAGGGATTTTTCGCAAGACTTCTTGCAAAGCTGTTTGAAGAAGTTGAAGATGATGAAGGTCCCGGCCTGTCAATAGAGCAGAGTGCCGTAGAGATCGCGGCTGAGGGTGCTGCAGAAAACGAAGCCATCATTGCTGAGCTTGATGCTGAAGAGGGCGGCAAGAAAAAGAAGGAAAAGAAGAAGAAAGAAAAGAAGAAGAAAGACAAGAAGGGGAAGAGCGAAGAGGCTGAAGGCGAAGAAGACGAAGACCAGCCTGCTGAAGATAAGAAAAAGAAGAAGAAGGAAAAGAAGAAAAAAGAAAAGCCCGCTGAGCCCGAGGTTCCGACAAGGAGACTGCCGCGCAAGAAGGTTGTGGCCATCTCACTCTTCTGTATAACCATAGGTATCGTCATTACTTTTGTGGCATTTTTCTATCCCTATTCACAGGATATGGACAAAGCCAGAAAGTTCTATACGACCGGCGAGTACCAGAAGACTTATGAATATATGAGGGGTCATAAGCTTACAAAGGATGATCAGATACTCTATGACAGGACCATGACCCTTCTCAGGATCAAGAGACCCTATGATTCATATGAGAATTATATGAAGATGGGCCTGCGTATGGAGGCTTTGAATGCGCTGGTACAGGGCGTTCAGATGTGCGATATGTACGGTGAGGATGCTGCTACCCTGGGGATAATAGACAAGTATTCCAAACAGTCCCGTCTCATTTATGATGAGCTTTATAATACCTTCGGAGTAACTGTTGATAAGGCCAGATCCTGGATCGCCCTTGAAGGGTCACCCGAATACACAAGGGCCTTGTATGAATGCCTTAAGGGAGGCGTTCCGGAGGAGCCCGGTCAGCAGGAGTATCCCTATGGGGATGGCGAAAACGCCGATGATTCGGTCATAAACGCGGAGGAGAATGACCTGTGATCGCTATAATAGATTATGATGCCGGAAATATGATGAGTGTCTTTAAAGCGATGAAGCATCTTGGAGAGGAACCCGTGATCACGGCAGATGCGACAGAGCTTGAGAGTGCAGACAAAGTCATCCTGCCCGGGGTCGGCGCATTTGGCGATTGTATGAAAAAGCTCGAAGACAGATCGCTGATCCCCGTCATCAGAAAGATCATCAAAGATGACAGACCTTTTCTGGGTATATGTCTGGGTCTCCAGCTTTTGTTCGAGGGAAGTGAAGAGGCACCGGGAGTAGCCGGGATAGGTGCTCTTGGTGGAAACATCAAAAGGATACCCGTGGGACAGTACAGGAAGATCCCTCATATGGGATGGAATTCCCTGTCTTTTCCGAACCGGGGAAGACTGTTTGAGGGGATCGATGAGGGTGTCTATGTGTATTTTGTACACTCGTATTATCTTGAAGCAAAGGATCGCGCGAGCGTTGTTGCCACATGTGATTATAATGTCACCATAGATGCGGCGGTTGAGCAGGGAAATGTTTTTGCAACCCAGTTTCATCCGGAAAAAAGCGGTGAAGCGGGTCTTGAGATACTTCGGAACTTTATCAGGCTTTGAATAAGGAAATCTATGTATACTAAAAGGATCATACCATGTCTCGATGTTGATCGGGGGCGTGTTGTAAAAGGTGTGAATTTTGTAAATCTGAAAGATGCGGGAGACCCGGTGGATATCGCCGCCGCCTATGACAGGGCAGGTGCGGATGAGCTGGTCTTTCTTGATATCACGGCGTCCAGCGACAACAGGGAGACGGTGGTCGACATGGTAAGGTCTGTTGCCGAAACGATCTTTATCCCGTTCACGGTTGGTGGAGGCATCAGGACCGTTGATGATTTTAAGACCCTGCTCCGGGCAGGCGCTGATAAGATATCCGTTAATTCGGCAGCAATAATGAATCCGGACCTTATCAGTGATGCCGCGGACAAGTTCGGCAGTCAGTGTGTTGTGGTTGCGATAGATGCTAAAAGACGTGCCGATGGAAGCGGCTGGAATATATATAAGAACGGCGGAAGGGTCGATATGGGCATAGATGCCGTTGAGTGGGCCATGAAAGCTAACCGGCTGGGTGCGGGTGAGATACTTCTTACAAGTATGGACTGTGACGGCACAAAGGCCGGATTTGACATAGAACTTACAAGGTCTGTTTCGGAAAACGTGAACATACCCGTTATTGCCAGCGGAGGCGCGGGAAGCCGTGAGCATTTCCTTGAAGTTCTGACAGAGGGAAATGCGGATGCCGCTCTTGCTGCTTCACTGTTTCACTATAAGGAGCTTGAAATAAGCGATCTTAAAGAGTATCTGAATGAGAACGGCATATCGGTCAGGAGATGTTAAGTTGATAGATAATGACTGGCTTGAACCTTTGCGGGCGGAATTTGCAAAACCATACTATGCATCGCTTTACAGATTTGTGAACAGGGAGTACCGGGAGCGGATCATCTATCCGAAACAGCAGGATGTGTTCGCGGCATATGACAGAACTCCGCTTGCAAAAGTAAAGGTCCTGATCCTGGGACAGGATCCCTATCATGAGCCGGGGCAGGCTCACGGACTGTGCTTTTCGGTCAATCCGGGGATCGAGATCCCGCCGAGCCTGGTAAATATCTATAAGGAACTTCATGATGATGTAGGCTGCTATATACCGGATAACGGATATCTGATAAAATGGGCCGATCAGGGAGTGATGCTCCTTAATACGGTGTTGACCGTGAGAGCGCATGCAGCCAATTCTCACAAGGACAAAGGCTGGGAGCAGTTCACGGATGCCACCATAGCAGCTCTTAACAGACAGGACCGTCCTATAGTGTACATGCTTTGGGGAAGCCATGCACAGAAGAAGGCGGCCATGCTTGATAATCCCGGGCACCTTGTGCTGAAGGCACCTCATCCGAGCCCGCTGTCAGCATACAGAGGCTTTTTCGGGTGCAGGCACTTTTCAAAAGCGAACGAGTTCCTCGCAGCAAAGGGTGTGGAACCGATCGACTGGCAGATCGAAAATCTGGCCGGCCGGGGCGTGTCACAAGTGTGACATACCATGTAAACCGCCTGTATATGAAGGGTACAGGTGCATGACAGTTATATAGATCACAGCGTTGGCCCATCGACCAGGTCGAATTCTGATGGGACGATGTCAGGAAGATAAGGGGAAACAATATGACCAAGAAGGAGGCTCTTTACCTCAAGATCTTTGTCGGTGCCGTGCTTCTGGCAACACTGCTTTTCGGGGTGTATTACTACGAAAGTTACAAGTCGGTTGCAAATGAAGTTGCGGATCTGATCAATAAGGGTAATTCGTTTATGGATAATGCCTGCTATCCCGAGGCCATTGAGTGTTATGAGAAAGCACTCGAGCGGGAGGAGGGCGATGAGAGGATCAAGTCTGCCATAGTAAAGGCCTATATGCTTGAGGCAGTCACTTACGGTGACACCGATGAGGCGATACTGTGCTATCAGAAGGCTATCACTATCAATCCCGATAACAAGACCGCGTACTGGTCCATAGCCAATATCTATGAGGGACGCGGTGAAGAAGATACCATGCTCGAGGTCCTCCATCAGGGCTTTAAGGATACCGGCGATGAGACGATGAACGCCAAGGTTTTTGATATAGAGGAGGAGCGTGCAAGGATCCAGGCCGAGGAGGATGCCAGACGGGCCGAAGAGGAGGCAAAGATCGCTGCGGAGCGTGCCGAGGAAGAGGCCATAGCAAGTAAACTGGATCCCCTCAAGGAACTCTTTATCGCAAAGGATTATGATGCCATCAAGGAGAAGGTCCGCGAGGAAGCATATGTTGCCTTTGCCGAAGAGGTGATCGGTGATACTGTTTACTACCGCGGTGACTATGATCTTAGTGAACGGCGTGAAGGATATGGCATAGCCCTCTATGAGAACGGCTACTATTACTACGGCCAGTTCCACGAGGATAAGCGCAGCGGCCAAGGCGTTTTGATGAGAGCTGTTTATTCGGACACATCATCCATAGGATCCTTTATATTTGACGGTGAGTGGAAGGATGACAAGCCAAACGGGAAGGGAACCGCCACATCAAATTACTACAAGGACAGGATAGGTTCCGGAGATTTTGCTGTAAAGGAGATAAGCGGAAATTACAGGGACGGATTTGAGGACGGTCAGATGACCTTAGTCGGGACCAGGAAGGACGGCCGGAAGCTGACTTTTAAATACAGTGCGGAGGATGGTGTTGCCGAAAGGATCGGAAGCAGCTCATCCGGAGCTAACGGTCAGTATGTCATAGCCGAGACGTCGGATAAGAACGAGAGCCTGACAAGTGACGGATCTGTCAGGGGGGTTGAAGGATTTACTGAGGAGACAACGGAAGTCAGATCCGAGGCTGAGCCGGATGAGAGATCAGACGACAGAACTGATGAAGGCGCAGATGAGGGAGCGGATGACATCCGGGAGTTGCAAGAGGAGGCAATTTATGACGACTATTAAGAGACCATTCATTGACAGGCAGACAGCGCAGAAGATAGATGCCAAGATACCTACACCTTTTTATGTTTATGATGAGGTAGGTATCATTAAAAATATCGAAAACATCAGATCGGCATTTTCCTGGAACAAAGGCTTCAAGGAGTATTTTGCGGTCAAGGCCCTTCCCAATCCATTCATCTTAAAGCTCATGAGGCAGCATGGTATTGGTGTTGACTGCTCAAGCCTGACGGAGCTGATGCTGTCGGAAGCCGCAGGATTTTCCGGAGATGAGATCATGTTCTCATCAAATGAGACCCCGGAG
>JAILLI010000062.1 GCA_024693225.1 Lachnospiraceae bacterium | reverse complement strand
TGTTGCTGACCCCTTGAGGGGTCTGTAAATTGATCCTGTTGAGTGTCTCTGGACTGCTCTGTATAATGTCATAGAACATTACAGAGAAAGGAAAGTTCCAGAGCACCCCACCTACCAAGTCGCGTACTCTGGAACCCATGGTATAAAACCATGATTATCGTATCAAAGTACAAGCTGGTTTACAAGGAGGATCAGGATATTTTTGGTGGAGACCTCATTCGACCACCCGCCCTGTCCTGTCTGTGGTGAGCACCTCAGTTACCGGGATTCCCGTAAAAGGATCCGTAGAAAGGATGGTGGCGATACACAGCATCTGATAGTACGTCGAATGTACTGTCCCCACTGTAACAAGCTTCATGTCGAGCTCCCGGACTGCCTGGTTCCGAGGAAGCATTACGATACCGAAGTGATCAGCGGTGTGATCGAAGGGACTGTTACCCAGGATGACCTGGACAGTGAGGATCATCCCTGCGCCAGGACCATGCGCCGCTGGATAAAGTGGTACCTTGAAAATCAAACGAACATCGAAGGGCTTCTTCGCCACGCTTTCCGTAAGGCAGGAAAAGTCATAGCGGTTTCACCGGAGGGATCCCTGTTCTCTTTCATTCGTGAGCAGACACATTTATGGCTGGAGACCATAATCCGCATCATTTACAACAGCGGCGAGGTTATTCCAACCGGGTCTTCCTGATGCACCTGCTTTGTTTTGTCTGTCATTATCATGACGGCTATAGTGGACCCCAAAAGGAGGTTTACACTATGAACAGAGCCAAAAACACAGCCAAAAAGTGGCAGGAGGACGAAGCCCTGCGGAGGTTCAAGCTGATCTCGCCGCTTCTGCAGGAAGGGTTGGATGAAGCCCGCAAACTACAGATCCGCGAACAGATTGCCACCGAAAACGGTATCAGTATCAGAACACTCTACCGCTATGAAAAATCCTGGAGGGAGGATGAGTTTCAGGGGCTTAAACCCTGCGACCGGGAAAAACACCGCCGACAGGATCTGCCTGATAACTTCGAGGAGCTACTGCAGCAGGCCATCCAGCTAAAACGCGAGGTCCCTAAACGTTCGGTGGCACAGATCATCGCCATCCTGGAACTGGAACACCGGGTGGCTCCCGGTGTCCTTAAGCGCTCCACCCTCGAGAGGCATCTCTATCAGGCGGGCTACGGACGAAGGCAGCTCCAGATGTACTGTGATGCACGTAAGAGTTCCTCCAAGCGGTTCTGCAAGCCGCACCGTATGATGCTTATCCAGGCGGATATCAAGTACGGCATGAAGCTTCCGATCGGCAAGAAAGGGGCCTATGTGCAGACTTATCTGTCCTCCGCGATCGATGATCATTCCAGATATCTGCTCTTTTCCAGATTCTATGACAATCAGGAAGAGACGATCGTGGAAGACACCTTCCATCAGGCTATTGACCGGTTTGGCCGCTTCGATTCCTGCTATTTCGATAACGGCTCCCAGTATGTTGCAAGACAGCTCAGGTTTTCCCTTGCAAGGCTTGGCATCCCGATCCGTTTCGCACCCTTAAAAAGCGGGAAAAGCAAGGGTAAGGTGGAACGGTTTCACCAAGTGGTAGACGCCTTCGTCCGGGAGGCAAAGCTCCAAAAAGTAAAGACCTTGGAGGAGCTTAACCATTACTGGGAGATCTACCTTGAAGAGTATTACCACAAACTCCCGCATGACGGGATCAGGGAATACTATGAAGGCCTTGGGGTACAGGTCCCGCCGGAAGGGATAAGCCCTTCGCAGGAGTGGAACCGTGATTCCCGTGCGCTTACCTACCTTGACAGATCCGTGGTTGCAGAGGCTTTCCTTCATCACGAGAAGCGCCGTGTGGACAAAGGAGGCTGTATCAGCTTCCGGGGGCGCAGATATGAGACAAAGCCCTCTCTGATCGGGTTTGAGGTGGAGATCTCATATGACCCGTCCGCGCCGGATAAGATCACTGTCCGGCATCCGGGGATAGGGCCTTTCATCGCAAGGCCTGTAAGGATCGGTTCTTTCTGTGATAAGGCCCCGGCCCTGCCAGTATCCATTCAGGCTCAGGAAGCTTCCTCCTCAAGGCTTCTGAATGCCCTGGAGAAAAAACATGAGGAGTCCAGGGAACGCACGGCCGACGCCATCTCCTACGCAGATCTGATGAAGGGGGTGAGCGGCAATGTATGAGGAATATTTCGGGATGTCAGGCACCCCGTTTTCAAGGAGCGTACCTGTAGAGGCTTTATATGAATCTCAGGCAATGCAGGAGATCATCGGCAGGCTGTTCTATGTGGCGGACAAACAGCTCTTCGCTGTAGTCACTGCCGACCCGGGCTGCGGTAAGTCCACACTGATCCGGCGGTTCTCGGAACAGCTTCCGCAAAAGGATTACATCCTGCTGTACCTTTCAGATTCCAAGCTGACTCCGAGATGGTTTTACAAAGGCCTTCTTGATCAGCTGGGAGTGGAAGCCAGGTTTTACCGCGGCGACTCCAAACGGATACTGCAGCAGCAGATTGAGATCATCCGGGGCGTCCAGAAAAAGAAGGTCGTTTGTGTCCTGGATGAAGCACATCTGCTTGAAAAGGAGACACTGGAGGAGTTTCGGTTCCTCCTGAACTACCGGTTCGATTCCATGAGCCCCTTAGCGCTCGTTCTGGTCGGGCAGACCGAACTCTGGGACGACCGGCTGAAACTTCAGCGGTATGCCGCCATCCGTCAGCGTGTGGATGTTTACTGTACTCTGCCCCATCTGGATCGTGCGGAGACCGAACGCTACATCCGTTCCCATTTGGATAATGCCGGAGGGGTGCAGGATCTGTTTACCGACAAGGCGGTAGATACCATACACTCATCTTCGACAGGCATTCCGAGGATGATCAACCGGATCTGCGATAAGTCGCTGATCTATGCGTACCAAAAACAGAAACGTCTGGTCGATGACCACATGATCGAATATGTGCTGGAGCACGAATTGCTGACAGCAAAATGATCAATGTTTATTGTGCCGGGGCTTCGGCCCCGGTGACACGCAATAGAGCAGCGCCGAGACAAGTTGACAGGTCAAACGGGCGACAGCTCATGGGAGCAGTAACACCTGGAGATTTGCAGAATATTGATGCTATACTTCAGGTGAGTGTTTTTGAAAACAGAGAGCTTTACGAAGAAATAAGGAGGGATCAGGATATGTGTCAGGCGCTGCGCGAATTGATGAAAGATGAGATTGCGGAAGAACGAGAAAACACAAAGCTGGATGCCATAAAAAAAAATGATGAAAAACCTGAAAATATCAGCGGTCCAGGCTATGCAGGCACTGGAGATTCCGGAGGCAGATCAGGCCAAGTACTCTGCTTTGCTTTAAATGTATTCCTGACATTTTAAATACCGTCCATTACCGGAAGACCGGAAAGATCTTCGTTAAAGTGAACCCGTATTTTTTACATTATCGTATAAATCAGATCTATAGCCATCCTCTGATGTAAAATCCGGCACTGCCAATACATTCTCCAGATACTCCGTACTGTTATTCAGCTCATCTATGCTCCGGAAAGTCTCCGCATATGCAAGGCGGGTTTTTTCCAGTTTCTTCGCCAGCATCTCATTCCTCAGATAAAGAGCAAAAACGACGGCTGTGATCGTAATGATCGTCGCTGCAAAAGAAATGATCCATATTTTATATTCCTTTTTCATTTGCTCTTCCTCCTTCAGCTCATCTGAGGAAAACTGTCATCGTCCCATCATCTCTTTTTATCATAGGACCGCCAGGTAATGCCCCTCCAGCACCCACCATATCATCCATATGCTGCTTATCAGAAGCGATATCCCCGAAATGAGCACCAGCCAGACATAACGTGCTCCGATAGAGCCGTGGCGTTCATTCGGTGTGTCCAGCATAACAAACGGGGAGTCCTGCCTGATCCTTTTTGCCATCCACCAGATAAACATCCCAAGTGACCAGAAGATTCGCCGGGAGAGCGAAATAAAGCAGCTATCACGGATTCCCGGCTCTTCTCGCTTTCCCCGCCGGGATCCGGCGGCTGCTCTTTATTGTGAGGTCAGTATAGCAAAGCCGAAATCTTGCCCTATCTCTTTTGCCTGTATTATCAATTCTCATATTCGTTTACGCCTGTAAGATCAGCTATCTTTTCATAATCCCAATACTTGTTTGACCAGTGATAATAGATATCCTTTCTCTTCTTAAATATCCTAAATGGCTCATTTGAGTTATCATAAACATGCAGGATATAACACGCCTCAACCAACTGTGGCATCAGTGCCAGTGCCTTCTTATAGCGTGAACGAATCTTGTCTTCAGGAACTCCGTGTCCGCCCAGAGCCTCTCTTGCATTTACTCTTGCGACATTAATGCCCGCATCTATCGTAAGTACATATATTCCCCTTACAAAATATCCATTCTCCCTTGCCTTCTTCAGAAGGTTTAGATTTCGCTCTGTTGATAATACAGTTTCAAAAGTAAAATCCTTTTTCTCTGCTATCATTTTCTCCCGTAGTTCTTCAGCTTTTATGGCTGCTTCAAGATCACTGCAAAGAGTTGTTTTCTTTATGTCATCTGCATTTATATAGTCTCCGACTGTCTTTGCCATTCGGGTAATTGTAGATTTCCCACTTCCGTTAGGTCCCGCAAACACCATGACTTCAGGAAGCTTTATTCGACTATTATCCGACATACTCTCGCCTCCCGTCAGGATATTCAAGATACGCCTGCTTCTTTTCGTCATCGTATTTCGCTACAGGTAAACCCTTGATTTTTCTGATCTCATTGTCTATTCTGATTGACTCCTTAAACCTTTGTGTCAATTCCTCATCGGAAATACCGCAAGTGGAATCCAATTCATTTGTTACAGTCATAGTGAATCCTCCTATCCAATCAGTTTCTCAGAATAACCCAGTGTCTCAAAGGCCAAATTCTTCACACAGATTATCAAATCTTGCCTGTTCTTTTTCCTTCACATCCTTAGACTCATCCTTCAGGCAATGGTCGATCACATCTGCATCCTTCAGAGCTTCATCCATCGGTCCGTCCGTCACCAGCTTGTCATCATGGTGATAGATCGCGGAGCAGATCATATCTGTCTCCACCTCATCCGTCAGCTTTAGCTCTCCCAATATCTCCCTGGCAAGATCAGCTCCCTTGTGGGCATGATCATCATAGGATTCGGCTTTATATGCATATAGGTCATGAAGCATAGCCGCCATCGCCGCAATCTCCGGATCCAGTCCGCGTTTCTTCGCTATCAAGGTTGCCGCAAGCGACACGCCGTACAAAATTGTCCCGCGTCGGACTGAGTTTCTCTCCGACTGCAACCTTCCTACAGATTAATTTCTGAACTTCAGTTTATTGCATATCTTATCGTGCTGTTATTTACGGCACGCTTTTTTATTGTATTATCTATCCCTATCGGTTATCATTCTCTCTGTTGTCTGTAAATAAAAAGAGAAAGAACCCATCCCTCGCAAAGATCCGTTCTTTCTCTCATACATAGGTTCAGATCCGCAAGCAGGTCCGGTGCAGGGTCATTGCCCTAATTATGGTTGCCTGTCTAAAAGCAGTCACCTGAAGTCCACACTGACATGATA
>JAILLI010000008.1 GCA_024693225.1 Lachnospiraceae bacterium | reverse complement strand
TGGGAACCGTTATGAGGCCCATTACGGACAGACTCCGCATTTCAAGAGAAAAGCTGGCTTATATCATAGATGCCACGGCAGCTCCGGTATGTATCATCGCTCCGGTATCAAGCTGGGCTGTTGCCGTAGCCAGTGAAGTCAGTGAAAAGAACGGGTTTAATATATTTCTGTCAACTATCCCCTATAACTTTTATGCCCTTATGACGATACTCATGGTATTTCTCATAAGCTTTACCGGCAGGGACTTTGGCCCTATGAGAAAGGCGGAAGAAGAGGCCGGAAGAGGAACAGGTGAAGATAAGACAGAAACGAAAGCTGGAGATACAAAGGGACATGTGATGGATCTGGTTCTTCCGATCGTAGTACTTATCATCTGTGCGATCCTTGGCATGGCTTACGTAGGTGGCTTCTTTGAAGGCGTAAGCTTTTCTGAAGCAATCGGATATAATCCGACGGCAGGATTATCCCTTGGGGCCTTCGCAGGGCTTTTGTGTGCAGGCATTTTGTATCTGCCGCGTAAGCTTATGAAGCCTAAGGAGTTCATTGAATGCATAGTTGGTGGTATCGGAAATATCGTTCCCCCGCTGCTGATACTGATCCTCTCCTGGAGCCTTGGCGGGGTGTGCCGACAGCTGATCGGAACGGGCGTGTTCATTTCGGGATTTGTAAACGGTTCCAGTCTGCCCCTGGGGTTCCTGCCGTTTTTGATCTTTGTGATAGCGGCACTGATGAGCTTTTCCATGGGAACCAGCTGGGGAACTTTCGGGATGCTCATCCCGATCATTACCATGATCTGCGAGACAGAGGCAGGAGCAGGCCTTCTGATACCTGCGCTCGGAGCAACGCTTGCAGGATCCGTATACGGAGATCACTGCTCACCGATATCCGATACTACGATCCTTGCTTCAACGGGAGCTGACTGTAAGCACATAAGACATGTTGAGACACAGCTTCCATATGCAACGCTTGTCGCAATCGTTTGTGCGGTCGGTTATCTGATCGCAGGCTTTATGAAGACTCCGGTAGTAGCTTTAGTTGTAGAAACGATCCTGCTTGCAGGCAGTGTTCTTGTTTTAAGCAACAGAAAAAATGTGAAGGAGGGATAGGGATTTGGAGATCAAATTCTCCATATCCAGAAAATCAAGGGTTCCCAGACCGGAAACCCTGTTTTTATGGCATTTTTGACGCCATACCGGACCTTAAAGCGGGAATGCCACTGCATCAGTGTAAAGCTTTTGAAGAGTCTTTATAAAGATATCCAAGCTCTTTCTGTTATCTGTTTTGTGTGTACAAAGCACGAGATGAAAACATTCCTCACACTCAAACGGAATCCAGGCAAACTGGCCGCTGTGATCATTAAGGAATCCGGGCGCGAGGCATATACCCTTCCCGGCAGCCACATTAGTGAGAGTACTGTCGTGATCCGGACTGTTAAAATAACTGATCTTACCTGAAGATATAAGACGTTGCTGGACAGATCTTAATGCATCCGGAGAACCGCCTCCGACCATCAGTGTCCTGCCGTAGATATCTTCTTCCGTAATAGTATTCTTAGCCGCAAGCGGATCGTTTTTGTCAGTTATCAGATAGATACGCGAATCAAACATCTTGTGGACATTTATTCCCGGAATATGCTTCGTCTGTTCTGTAAGCGCAAAGAAAATATCAGCATCGTTTTTTAGGAAGACCTCAAGACCGTGGCCGTAATTGAACATCGGTGTGATCTGTACACCCGGCTGTTCTTTCTCGAATATGCGTATTGCTTCAGGAAGGAAATACAAAGCCTGGCGGACAGACATTACGATGGAAATGTTGTCACTGTATTTGGCACTGAAGTTCTGCCCCTGTTCGATCGCACGCTTCATCTCTTCGCGCATGTTGGTCAGATATGATACGAACTGCTGTCCCGCAGGAGTAAGAGATGCACCTTTGCCGTTCCTCTCGAAAATAGAAAACCCGACCTCTTCTTCCAATAACCTGATCTGATATGAGAACGTGGGCTGGCTCACGAACATATTCTCAGCGCCTCTGCTGAAGTTCTGTGTCTTGGCAAGTTCAATACAATAATCTATCTGTTTAGTGTTCATAACGGCTCCGCATGCTATTTAATTTTTAAATCAGATATTCAGTCTTTCTATTGGATATTTTATCGGTATGATGTGAGAATGTAAACATAGAAAACCAATAACGGAGGCAGTATATATGGCTAAGACATTGATAGCATTCTTTTCGAGAGCTGATGAGAATTACTTTGGCGGAGCGATGAGATATGTAAAGGTTGGTAACACCGAGATCGTGGCAGGGATCATGAAGGAACTGACAGGTGCGGATACCTTCAAGATCGAGATGAAGAACCCTTATTCGCCTGT
>JAILLI010000043.1 GCA_024693225.1 Lachnospiraceae bacterium | reverse complement strand
GATAACCTGTCGGCAATGACAAGCTTTTTGAAAAGGCCCCAGATAATGCGGTAAAAGCCCGATCTTATCCTTGCAAAGTCAAATCTCTTCTCGGCATACAGCGTTGGGGCGATCTGCCCGAACCGGCTGATGGGGCCCTGTACTATCTGCGGGAAAAATGACACATAGAGCGCGAACCTGAAAAGATTCTTTTCGCGCTTATATTTGCCGTAATAGATATCGATGAGATATCCCATGGTCTGAAAGGTATAAAAGGAAATACCCAGCGGAAGAAGCACCCTTATAAAGGGGACAAAGTCCGTATTTCCGGTCCATTTGAGACGATAGAGGTTAAAATAGGCTATTGAGATGTTGGCATATTTCAGGTATATGAGTATACCGAAATTGATAAAAAGCCCGGCAAGAAGAATACGCCTCTGCTGTTTCTTAACCCCTGCCTTGTAGGTCTTCTTATCCTCTTTGGTAAGACTCTCCTTATTATCCGTAAGATATCTGTTCTGATCTCCTGTCTTCTTCTCTATAAAGGCGGCACAGATAAATGTAGTGACCGTTGTTATTATAATGTAAACGAGATCACCCGAGCCGGACTGGGCATAAAAAGCATAGCTTGCCACCAGAAGGACTATCCACTGGCACTTCTTGGGAAGGATATAGTAAAGGATAAGCGCCAGTGTTACGAACAGGGCAAAATCAATGGAGATAAATGACATATGCCTACTCTTCCTCTAACGAACTTACAAGATTATATATGGCATCTGCCGAATTGAAATTCTCCGGTATCATGTGTTCAGCCGTTATCTCTATGTCGAACTCATCCATAAGCTCTCCGACAACCGTAACAACATCAAAGGAATCAAAAATCCTTTTGTCGATGAGCCCTGTTTCTTTTTCGTAATCAACCTCGGGATGTATACCCTTCAGTATCTCGATTATCCTGTCCATATCGACCTCCGTTATCAATATTTTACTTACAGCATCTCTTTCAGTTTCACCCTGTCTATCTTACCGCTCTTGAGCTGGGGCATATTATCAACCTTATGAAGAACGTTTGGCAGCATATATCTCTGCAGGCGGTTTTTGAGGGCTTCCACGATCGTTACGTCATCATAGTCGTCTGTCTCATAAAAAAGGACTATCTTCTGTCTTTCCTGATCATAGAGACAGCAGGAATTCCTCACGTTGGGAAGCGCCATTACCGCAGTCTCTATCTCCCCAAGCTCTATCCTGTGTCCCATGTGCTTGATCTGAAAATCCTTACGGGATACGAATACAAGCTCCTTGCGCTCATTGTATTTTGCCAGATCACCTGTCCTGTATATCTTCTCACTGTAATAGGGATTAAGGGGATTCTGAACGAATACTTCATCGCTCTTTTGGCGTGCATTGTAATACCCGAGAGCAAGGCAGGTCCCTTTAACGCAGATCTCACCAATGGTATCACTACGGCTGATCAGCTTGTCTTCTTCATCCAACAGGAAGACTTCGGTATTCTTGAATGCCTTCCCTATGGGTATGGTCTCATCGTCGGCGTAATCCCTGTCTACTATATGATAGGTACATACTCCGGTTATCTCCGTTGGCCCGTATATCTGTACAAAAACAGCCTCGGGATAGTTGGCTTTCCAGTAGTTATAGACCTTGGTGGGCATGCTCTCGGCCCCGAATATGATCTTTCTGAGCTTATCAGGTCTTATCGACTTAAAGCCCTTAAAAGTGGATACCATCTTCATGGCCGACGGTACCCATCTTATGGTCGTGATCTCATACTTCTCCAGGAAATCCAGCAGTTTAAGAGGTATGGAAAAATACTCGAGCGGTACTATCCCCATCGATCCCTTGGCCCGAAGTGTACAGTAGATATCAATAAGTGAGGCGTCAAAATAGAAGGGGGCCTGATTGGCAATGACATCATCTTCTCCTATCCCGACCTCATTGCAGAACTGCTCAACATAGTCTATCAGCGACCGGTGACATACTACAACCCCTTTGGGAACTCCGGTCGAGCCTGACGTATACAGGACATAGACCGGATCCGTATCTATGGCGGATGACAGCCTTTGGGCAAGCAGTTCTTCGTCAACCGGGGTCTCTGTCATCTCTTCAAAGATGAAGACATTCTGCGAAAACTTTCTTGCCTTGTCATAATAAGCCATATCGGTGATCACGGCCGCAGGCTTTAAGTTCTCAACTATCAGTCTTATCCTGACATCCGGCATTCCTGTATCTAACGGCACATAGAAATTCCTGCTATGGACCACTCCCCAGAAAGCCGCCAGCATGGCCGGGGATTTTTCCATATAGACTATGACCGGCCGGCACTTTACGTTAAGCTTGTGTATGAGCTTGGTACCGATCGCTTTTGATACATCGAGCATCTTCTTATAGGAGTAGCTTATCTGCTCGTCAAAATAGGCACATTTATCCGGATACACCGAAGCGGCATCCGTAAGATATTCAAGTATGTTCGTTTTCATTTTCAGCCTTTGTATATGATCTTTTTGTAATTCTTCTTGCCTTTTCTGATGACACGGCCCTCGCCTATATCTGCGGGTGAGAATGAATAAAAGGCATCACTTATCTTCTCGCCGTCAACGCTGACCCCGCCCCCGTCAACACATCTTCTGGCATCCGAACGGGATGATGCAAAGCCGCACTTTACAAGAACAGCCTGGATATCAATGGCCCCGTCCTTAAGGTCGGCCTCTTCTATATCGACTGTGGGCATATCAGTAGAGTCACCCGCAACAAAGATGGCTTTTGCGGCCTTCCGGGCCTTTTCGGCCTCTTCCTCTCCGTGTACCAGCTTTGTAAGCTCGTAGGCAAGTATCTCCTTGGCTTCATTAAGCTGGGCACCTTCCCAGGCATCCATCCTGTCTACTTCTTCAAGCGGAAGGAAGGTCAGCATCCTGATGCACTTTAATACATCAGCATCCGCGACATTCCTCCAGTACTGGTAGAAGTCATAAGGGCTGGTCTTGTCAGGATCGAGCCAAACGGCACCGCCGACGGTCTTGCCCATCTTCTGCCCCTCTGAATTAAGAAGGAGGGTTATGGTCATGGCATCAGCCTTCTTTTCACCGTACTTCTTGCGGATAAGCTCACGGCCACCGAGCATATTGCTCCACTGGTCGTCACCGCCGAACTGGAGATTGCATCCGTACCTTCTGTAGAGTTCAAGGAAGTCATAACTCTGCATGATCATGTAGTTGAACTCAAGGAAGGACAGGCCTCCGTCTCTCTCAAGTCTCTGCTTATAACACTCCGCACGGAGCATGTTATTGACATGGAAGAATGGGCCGACCTCACGAAGAAGCTCAACATAGTTGAGGTTTAAGAGCCAGTCGGCATTGTTGACCATTATGGCTTTTCCTTCGGAAAAATCGATAAAGCGGCTCATCTGCTTCTTGAAGCATTCGATATTGTGATCGATATCCTCCTTTGTCAGCATCTTCCTCATCTCGGTCTTGCCGGAAGGATCACCTATCATGCCCGTTCCGCCTCCAAGAAGGGCTATGGGCTTATTACCGGCCATCTGCAGCCTCTTCATAAGACACAGGGCCATAAAATGTCCCACATGAAGACTGTCCGCGGTGGGGTCAAAGCCTATATAGAAGGTAGCCTGTCCGTTATTGATAAGCTCCTTTATCCTCTCTTCATCCGTAACCTGCGCGATCAGTCCCCGCGCTACAAGTTCTTCGTAAATCTTCATCAGTATGATCTCTCCTTACTTTTTGATCTTAACAGATTTGATATTGCTCCTGTAACTTCCGTAATTATTCTTATAAGCACAAACGATCACATAATATGTCTCACCCTTCTTAAGATTGGTGATCTTCTTTGATGTATGGTTCCTTCCGGTGATCCTTATGGTTTTCTGTCCCGTCTCGAAGGTTTTATCAGTTGTATAGAATATATAATAGCCGTCTGCACTTCTTACTTTACTCCATTTCAGCCTCATACTCTTTGCAGAACTGTTCTTAAGCGAAGTGATCTTGGGCGCTTTGATACGGCACATGTCCTTAACATAAGATTCACGGCTCCTGATCTTCCCTTTTGTCGCATAAACCTTATAATAATATACTTTTCCATTACTTGTATTTTTGTCTGTATAAACCGGTTTTTTGGTGGAAGCTATCCTGGTCCAGTTCCTTTTATATCTGTTTGTTGTCCTGAGCCAGACATATCTTGTCGCACCTGCTACATCCGAACAGACTATATTTATCCCTTTAGACGCGTTCTTTATATCGTTTATGGCCGGGGTTGCAAGTTTGATTATCTTCCGCGTGAAAGTCCCCTTGCCAAGAGCTCCGTCTCTTCCTATCCTTGCCTTTGTCCTGCTGTTTACAAATACACTCTCGCCACCGCCTGTATTATTTATAAAGTTATCGCATCTGATGTCACGGCTTGATCTGTTGACCACTTTTGTAACATTGTACATTTCGGAAAAAGCGCTGTTCGAGATCGATGTTACGCCCGCCGGGACAGTAAGGGTCTTTATACCCGTACATCCTCCAAAAGCATCTCCCCCGATGGTTGAAAGATTATCTGACAGTTTCAGTTTGGTAAATGATGAGCAGTCATAAAAAGCCCCATCTCCTATTGTTGTTACCCGCTCCGGTACCGAAAGGGTGCCTGTGAGACCTGAACATCCCCAAAAGGCGCGGGAACCTATCGTGGTAAGATTAGATCCCAGTTTAAGTGATGTAAAACCTGTCGATCCATAAAATGCATCGTCCGCTACAGAGGTCATGGATGCAGGGATCCTTATCTCCCCTTTAAATCCCGAATTGTAAAATGCACCATTTCCTATCTCTCTGAGCCCCGGACAAAGCTCCAGTGTGGCACCCGAGCCGAATTTGGCAAAACTGTGTGCACCGAATGAAGTAACAGATGCCGGAATGACAACTTTTCCTTTAACAGAACTGCATTCCGAAAAGGCTCCGTCACCAATTTCCGTCAGTCCCCGGGGAAGTGACAGCCCTGTCAGAGATGTACAGGCTTCAAAAGCATTAGAGCCTATACTATTTACACCTGCCGGTATTATGAGATTCCCTCCTATACCGGAGCAATCATGAAAAGCAGAAGCTCCTATTGTCTCAAGACCTGACCCAAGCTTTAAAGAACTTATCCCTGTACATCCTGTGAAACAATTGCTGCCTATTTCCACAACACTGTCAGGTACCACAAGGCTTCCGGCAAGATTTTTGAGATCGGTGAAAGATCCGCTCCCCAGTTTTATTAATCCGGGGGATAATATAAGTCCTGTAAATCCGTTACATCCTTCAAATATATTGCTTCCCATATCAGCAACACCGGAAGGTATCGTGATAGTGCCTTTCATACCTGCGCAGCCACTGAAGGCATATGATCCCAGCGTAAGAAGTCCGGCCGGAAGCTTAAGGCCCGTAAAACCGGAACAGTCTGCAAAAGCATAAGAGTCTATTAGCGTTACACTGTCAGGAATCTGAAGCTGCCCGGAAAAACCGGAACATCTGTCAAAAGCCATATAGCCTATGGCAGTTACAGGCTTCCCGCCAAGGGTCGCGGGAATATTGAGCGTCCCTATATCCTGCCCCTTAAATCCTGTGATTGTAACACCTGTACTGTTGTCCTCATATTGAAAATCATCTATCGTATATCCGTCGGCATCAAGATCATCTTCCGCCGGCTCCGTCACATCGGAGGTTTTGCCGGTTTCTTCCACTACATCTTCCGTCTCGGGTATCTGACCTTCTGTTTCACCCACCTTAAAATCCTGATCCCTTATCTTCTCTTCATCAGCATTTACATCATCGTCCTTATCTTCTGTCAGGGCTTGTGCCCCATCAGCTTCTTTCATATCCTCATCTGCCGTCACAGGTGTTTCTTCCGTTGTATCTTCAGACAGTACAACTTCATCAGACGGCTCTTGGGATGCGAAAACACTCTGTGGGATTAGAGCCATGATCATCAGGCCGGCGATAATAACCGATATTTTCTTACGAAGTTTCATATCATGTAACCTCCATTTACTTGAACCTCAGCCCATTTATATTCGACTTCGTCGAGGGCTGAGGCTACATGTCAAGTTTTCATAGAAAACTTGACACATCCGATATAGGGAAAGCCGCATACGATATCATGAAAAAGTTCGACACATATCAAGATTTTACAATACCCTTCTGTTACAGTCAATCCGGCATGGTCTCATATAAATAAGTAAAGAGACCTCATTAGACGTAATGAACCCCCGGGATATATCCCGGGGGCCCTGTTTCTTATAGATCGTAAGGTCTTACAGTGCATCAACCAGCTTCTGTACAGCTGCAAGTGCCTCATCGGGAAGCTTGTCATAGCCTTCCTTCTTCTCCGCAAAGCCCTTGACAGCATCAACACGGTTCTGCATTGCGCTCTTAAGAGCAGCCTTGTACTCGGGATCGTTAAGATCGGGTGTGAAGTCACCTGTCTTGCCGTTCCAGTCGTTCATGATCTCGACGTCTTCGAAAGGTCCCCACTGTTCAAATTTGGCCTTTCCTTCTACGATGGTCTCAAGGATACCAAGTGTATCTTCCTTCTGGCACTTATGACCCATGAAATCTCCTGTGTTAACGATATAGCAGTCAACGTTCTTCTCTTCAACGAGCTTCTTGAACTTGTCATAATCGTTAACAAGAGGATATGTCCTGAAAGGATTTGCGTAAGGAACGATACGAAGAGCATTCATATCTGTACCGGCCTTAACACGCTCTGCTGTTGAAGTCTTTGTTGCAAGTGTTGCGCCCATTACAGAAGCAAGAGCTGCACCCTTAAGCTTAACTACAGGCGGGATTGCAGGATCCTTCATGATCCAGAAGATAGCATTAACGGGGCTGTCGATCTTATCAACACGGTTGGGGCTCCAGAGCTTGCTCTTGATGGCACGTCCGTTACCGTTACGTATATCTTCCGTTACGATCTGGATCTTGCCGTTCTCATCAAGTGTAGCAGAGCAGTTCTGAACCGTAAGAAGGTAATCATTATCGGGACATCCCGTAGGATAGTCGTTAGTCTTATCGAAGTATGTAGGCTCAAGTGCGATCGAAGCACAGGTATCTGAATTGATGATGAAAGCATCATCATGAAGGACCTTGATGCCGCCGAACTTGTCGTACTTGCCGTCATGCTTTGCATGTGTAAGAGTTGACTTACCTGATCCTGACAGACCGTAAACGCTTGCAACGAACTTCTTGCCGCCCTCAAGCGAATATTCTTTCTGTCCGCCGTGGCATGATGCATAACCGTTTCTGTTGGCAAGAGCCCATGCCATTGTAAGAGTACCCTTCTTGTGCTCACCGAAATACTTCATACCGAGTATTGCGGCACAGTTCTGGTTTGTATCGAAATAGCAAAGTGTAAGGTCATCGGAAAGGCAGCTGTAATCTACATCGGGAGCGGGTTCGGGTGCCCACTGGGGATCCGAGAAGATATAGATATCAGGCTCTTTGCCGTCGCCGATAGGCTTAGATGACGCATACATCTTATTGTAGCTGTCGCTCATGTACTGGAAGTTGAGCATCCAGTTGTTCAGAAGGTTCTCCTCTCCTTCGGGAATAAGAAGATGTGCCTTTGCCATGAATTCGGGATCAAGACCTACATAGCACTCAGCATGATACATGGTCTTCCAGCGTGTCTTGTAAACAGCGTCCATAACGACCTTATCAAGCTTAACTTCGTCTACTCCGGGCTCACCCTTGATACGTCTTGCCTGTGCATAACGTCCTGTAACGGCACCATCATTGAACAGAAGGACCTTTGCATCTTTTTCAAGGCCAAAGAGTTCTCCGTCTTTTACGGGCATATCGGTAACGATCGTTCCGGGTGAATTCTTGGCAAGCTCATAAGCTTCCTTTAATGTGTTGATCTTGACTACATTGTTCTGATAGAATGCACCTTCGATGATCGAACGTGTTCTTGAGAATCCAACTTTGTCTTTTCCGATCTCACTGATCGGATAATACGCTTTTGTTGACATACAGTCTTCCTCCTTTATATGAAAATACAATTAAAAATCCAAAGCAAATTATCGCAAAATAGCTAATTAATGTCAATAATCTCTTTTAACCAGTTCCTCTCATCTTCATTAAGAAGAGGTGATATCTTTTCCCATATGAGATCATTATATCTGCTTAAGATATCACGCTCGTGACCGGTCAAAAGCGACATATCTATCGCATCCTTATCAAACGGAACAAGCGAAAGCGGCTCAAAGCGGCACATCCGCACCCCGTCAATGTCTTCGGCCCTGACGCACAAGAGCAGGTTTTCAAGCCTGACACCGAACTTTCCCTCAAGATAGATGCCGGGCTCATCGCTGACGATGATCCCCGGGACGATCGGCGCCTCCCATTCTTCCGAAGACCTTCCGATCCTGACATCGGATTCATGGACCGACAGGTAACATCCGACACCGTGTCCTATCCCGTGGCCGCAATAATACCCGCCCTCCCACAGAGGTGATTCGGCAGCTAAGTCAAGAAGTGCTCCTCTGTAACCGGAAGGAAATGTCATGTCCATAAGCCTCAGATTTCCGATAAGAACAGTTGTATAAACCTTCTTCTCCTCATCCGTTACTTCTCCGAGTGCGATAGTCCTCGTGATATCGGTAGTGCCTTTAAACTCATACTGCCCGCCTG
>JAILLI010000037.1 GCA_024693225.1 Lachnospiraceae bacterium | reverse complement strand
GGCCGCAGAAGACCCGTCGGGAACCTGTCCGGAGGAGAGAGCTTTAAAGCATCCTTAAGCCTTGCACTCGGATTATCGGATACCGTGTCCGCAAACCTTGGCGGTATACAGATCGATGCCCTCTTTGTCGATGAGGGTTTCGGAACACTGGACCGCAAGTCCATTGATAGTGCCATGGACATCCTCATTAATCTGTCCGGCAGAAATAAGCTTGTGGGTATCATAAGCCACAGGGAGGAACTGATGGAGAACATCCCCCAGCAGATCCGCGTGGTAAAGACAAGGCAGGGCAGTACCCTTACGGTCGATACCGGAGAGTGAGGCAGGACATACCGGATACTTATTTGCCGGGGTCAAAGGGACTTTTGCCCCCGGCTTATATGTCTTATCAGAAAGAGATCCGACAGGTCTTTGAAGCCGTCAGCTACAAGACTGTGGCTGCTTTCGGTATAGCTTATACGGGTCAGGTCATAGAAACCTTCTTCATATCCGTAACCGTCTCCTTGGTCGGAGTACAGATCGAAACTGCAGTCGGCCCCTTCATACACCAGAAGGGTGTCGGCTGTAAGATCCTCGGAGTTAAGGTATTCTTTCTTTGCGGCCATGGGGATTATGGAGCCCGCACGAACATACAGGGGCATCCTGTCTATGGGAGCGTCAGCATCAATGAAGGTTCCGCCCTCATGGTATTCTTCCGTATACAGATCAAACCATCCGCAGCCTTCCGGCAGGTATACCCTGCGCTTTTTTTCCTTATCATGTATGGGCTCGCCGCCCGGCATATAGTACATATGCTCTGTCACGGGAGCCACCAGGAATGAAGGTCCGAACATGTACTCATCATTTATGAGCCGGGCCTTACTGTCCTCCGGAAAGTCCATGACAAGGGCCCGCATCATGAGATCACCTTTCATATGGGCAGATGCCGCCAGTGAATATATATAGGGCATGAGCTGATATCTCAGTCTTATAAAGCTTACGATGGTATCATAGAATATGTCACCTTCTTTTCCGAACTGCCAGGGCTCCCTGGGAGTGTCGGTCCCGTGCGAACGGAAGACGGGAAGAAAGGCTCCGAACTGCAGCCACCTGGTATAGAGCTCCCTGTAGGCCGGATCGCCTACGCCGTCATTGTAGTCGCCGTGCCAGAACCAGAGGGGTTTATGGTCCGTATCATTACAGCCCCTGTTCTCATACTTGTCATCGACTGTAAAGAAGCCGCCAATATCAAGGGTCCAGTAGGGTATACCCGAAAGAGAGGCGTTTATGGCTTCACCTATCTGTTTTTTCATGGTATCAAAGCGGGCCGTTATATCACCCGACCACAGTATGGTCCCGTATCTCCAGGAGCCTGTATAGCCTGACCTGGTGAGGTTTACGACCCGCTTTTGGGGAAGGTCGCGTCTCCAGTTCTCATATATGCCCTTTGCATGGTAAAGGGCGTAGGAGTTGAGCCTGTCCCAGTCCATGGACATCCTGGACATATCAGTGACTACCCGCCAGCGGTCTTCTTCGCTCTTTTTATTCTCGCCCGACCAGTCGGCATCCGAGAAGGGCTCGGAGTTGTCGCACCAGAGGGCATCCGTACCGCTTGCCATGATCTGCCGCATGCACTGGTCCCAGTAAAGGGAGCGGGCATCCTCGTTAAAGGCGTTATAAACGTTGGAATTGGGAAGAAGCCAGCTTTTTTGGGCAAATTCCTCATGGTCCCGGCAGCCCGGGCTCATGTTGGGCCAGATGCTCACCATGAAATGTATGCCGGTGTCATGGAGCTTATTTACCGTGGAAAGAAGGTCGGGATAGCGGTTCCTGTCAAAGGTCTTGTTGCCCCACATTCCCTCGTCCCAGCTGTACCAGTCCTGGACTATGCAGTCGATCGGAATGGAAAGGGAGGAGAAAGTATCTGCCGTATCCGTGAGCTCTTTGGCACTCCTGTAGCGCTCTTTGCTCTGTATGTAGCCGAAGGCCCAGCGGGGCAGCATGGAAGGAAGGCCTGTCACCTTATAGAGGAGCTTTACTAGACCTGCCATATCATCTGCCAGAAAGACATGATAGGAAAGGGAAGCGGCGGTATCTATCGTGAACTTTACCTCGCATCCCCTGCTTTCATAGATCATGTCGCTCTCAGAATCTATCAATATGGCATAGCCTGCGTCAGACATCAGATAAGGGATGGCTATCCTCATGTTGGACTGATAGAGATAAAGGATGGTGTCCCTCCGGTCTGTGATCCCCTCCTCATACTGGCCGAGACCGAAGAGCAGGTCATCGGGGCCGGCTTCAAAAGTCAGGGTTGCACTATATGAGGTTCCGGAAACTTTGGTCTCCATATTTTCCACATATGAGACTTCCCCGTTGGCTGTCATCTTTTTCTTAATGACGGGCTCGCCGTCACAGACATATGACACCAGGTCCTTTTTGGTAAATGAAACTTCTGTCTGCGACAAAACGACCCTGCCGTCCCGCTTAAATGGGACAGGGTCGCTGTATTTGTCTTCGCCGGCTTCCGGCATATATGTTACATGTATGATGTTTCCTTCTTCGTTACAACTGATCTTGTGCATGTATCTTATCCTTTAACGGCTCCGGCAGTCATTCCGGATACTATGTATTTCTGGCCCAGCAGGTAGACAAGGAGTACCGGCAGGCTGGTCAGCAGAATGTCGGCACAGACCAGGTTCCAGTCCTTGAAGTACATACCGAAGAAATTGTAGACGGAAAGCGTCATGGGCCATTTTTCACTCTTGTTGAGAAAATACAGGGGGGAGACGAACTCGTTCCATGTATTTAAGAAGGTGAGTATGGTGGCCGTTGCTACTGCGGGCTTTAACATGGGGAAGGTAACGAAGATGAAGAGGCGGTAGGGCCCGCACCCGTCTATAACGGCAGCCTCATCAAGTTCAACAGGCACCTTGGCAACAAAGCCATGGATCAGGAAGGTCATAAAAGGCAGCTGCATGGCCGTATAGAGCAGGATGATACCAAGGGCAGTGTTGTTAAGATGAAGGAACTGCAGTACCTTTGTAAGTGCCACATAGTTTATGGGAAGAGTGATCCCAAGCACAAGGAACATATAGAGAAAATCGTTGAGCTTTGTGCGGTTGCGGGACAGTACAAAGGCCGCAAGGGCTGCAAGGAGGACGCAGAGTATTACTGCTCCGGCCGAATAGATCAGGCTGTTGCAAAATGATGTCATAAGCTTTCCCTTTTCTATGACCGTGATGAAATTCTCCCAGGGTATGGGAAGGGCGGGAAGCTTAAGGTCCATGGAAGCGGCCGCCTTCTTGTCCTTTAATGAGTTAAAGAGTATGAGCAGGAGCGGTATCAGGCATATGGCCGAAAAAAGCCATGCTATGATATTGCATATTATCGCCCGGACAGTCTTTTTTGCCTTCATTATTCAACCACCTCGTTTTTAGTCATGATCCTTATCATATAGATACCCACGAATATCATGATCAGGAACATTACGGAAGAAAGTGCCGTACCAACCGCATACTGGCCCGTGCCGAACTTCTTGAACACGGCGGTGTAGAGTACCTCCGTGGTAGCCTTTCCGGGTCCCCCGTTCGTAAGGGCGTAGACCATGTCGAAGACCTTAAGGCCGTAGATGACGTTGAGCACGGTCGTAGTAGCAAGGGTGGGCAGGATGAGCGGAAAAGTTATGTACCTGAACTTTGCCCATCCGGCCGCACCGTCAATGGATGCTGCTTCATAGTAATCAGGGGATATGGACAGTATTCCCGCGATGAGGATAGTCATGATGTAGCCAACTCCACGCCATATATCCACAGCCATCACGGAACCGAAAGCAAGCTCGGAGGAAGTGAGCCATTTTCCGGCAAGTGCGTCCAGCCCTGCTGCCCGTAAGGAGGAATTGAGAAGTCCGCTCTTTGGATCGAGTATGGACTTGAAGATCATGCCTATGATAAGGGTTGACAGCACTGAAGGCATGAAGACGATCCCCCGGTGCATATTGAGCAGCTTTATCGATTTGGTAAGAAGCAGTGCCAGGACAAGACCGATGACATTCTTTGCCAGTGTGGTGATAACAGTAAACTCAAGAGTATTGATTATTATCTTCCTGTAGTTTTCCTTGGCGGAGAAGACCGTCACGAAGTTTTCAAAGCCTATATAGTGGAGCTCGTCAGAATATGCCGACCAGTCCGTAAAGGAGTATCCCACGCCTATAAGACCCGGCAGGAAGAACAATACGAAGTATATTATAAGAGCACCATATGCGAAGTATCTCGGATAGATCCTGTTCTTGTTCATCTTCCATCAACCTTTCCAAACAAGAGGCTGCCCAACCTTCATCGGGCAGCCCCGTTTTAACAAGTGGACTTTATCTTACTTCCACGCGGGATCGGATGCGGCTGTTGCCTGATCCGCCCTGAGCTTGTCGATGTCTTCGAGTACTTCTTCGGGTGTCATCTCGCCGAGGTACATAGCGGACATATCAGCACCGATGTCCATCCATGCAGGGTTGTAATACTTAACGGAAGCCTGGAATACGGCAACCTTGTTGGGATATCTGTCATAGAAGCTCTGAACCACATCCGAGTAAGCCGAAGGAGCATTGGTGTAAGGAAGCTGGTTGAACTTGCCTACGTTCTCGGTCATGTATGCAAGGCTTTCATCGGAAGCCATGAACTCAAGATACTTCTTGGCTGCGTCAACATTGGCTGAACCTGAGAAGATAAATCTTGAAGGTCCGCAGTAGTTAACGTTGAGGGCCTGGTTGTCGCAAAGAGGATTTACGAAGTAACCGATGTTGTCAACAGGGAAGTTGGGATCGGCTGCGTTGACCTCTGCTCCGAGACCCTGGTTGTAAAGTACCATTGCGTATTCGCCGCTTGCTATTGCTGCAGGAGCGTCCGCGTACTGGTTGGACATGTAGTTGTCACCCATGTAACCCTTGTCAGCAAGCTCCTTAAGCTGTGAGAACATCTTGGTAAGAACTTCGTTTCCTGCAAATGTAGCTGTGTTGGCATTAAGGGCATCCGGATATCCGGGATCCGCCTGCGTTGCAGCTATGGCAGCTTCTGTCCAGCATACATGATGCCATCCGTCGGATACGCACTCATATATGGGTGTTACGCCCGATGCGAGGATCTTGTCGCAGACATCACAGAATTCCGCGTAATTGGTGGGAATGGCAAGTCCCAGTTCTTCGAACATGGAAATGTTATATGCAACTGCCCAGCATGCCGATACGTCCTGGATGGGCTGTCCGTAAAGCTTGCCGCCTACGGAGAGTTCATCTGCGGCTGCGGGATCAACATTGCCTGCCCAGCTCTCGCCGGAAAGGTCAACTGCGTTCTTTTCAACGTCAAACTGTGTAACGATGCTGAACTTGGAGCTCTGTCCGCCGAAGATGTCAGTGCATTCGCCTGCATTGATCTTGGTCATAAGGAGGCTCTCATACTGATCTGAAGGAACGATCTGGTAATCAACCTTGATACCTGTCTGTTCCGTGAACTTCTCGCCAAGTTCCATCTCGGCATCCTGGATCCAGTCCTGGCTGGCCATGAAGGTGATGGTAACGTCTTCGCCGGCGGCTTCGTCCGATGCTTCTTCAGCCTCTTGTGCAGGAGCTTCCTCTGCAGGAGCTTCTTCGGCAGCTGCTTCGGCTGCGGGCTCTGCAGGAGCTGCAGGTGCGGCGGGTGCTGCGGCACAGCCTGAAAGGAGACCTAAGATCATGGCCATGGATAATAACGATGCTACAGTTTTCTTTTTCATATTTACCCTCTCTCTTTCCTGATAAAACCAAACTGCGGTTCATTTCTTACAGCATCCGGATATGATTGACAATCCGGTGTCTGTGGTCTTATCATAAAGCAACCCTTACGATCATCAAATGGATAAAAACGGAACGTGACATGTGATTTTTTAACCTCATGAAAAGTAAGAGAAGCGTCCAGACAACCTTACAGTACGTGTTTTTCCTGCTGATAACCCTTATCTTTCTGGCCTATATCAGCTATTTTGTCATATCCGAATCACGCAAGATAAAAAGCGGGGCCTTTGAGGCCATCAGCACAGATGCCGCCACGGCAGCCGAGTTTACCGATGATGAGATAAGAAACATAAACACGGTCATGCAGAACGTTGCATACTCAAACCTGGTCAAGGAGCACTTCCTTACCTACCTTGACATGCAACCGTCGGGCCTTGATTCTTACTCGGGCATGCAGAACATAAGTGTCCTCTGTGACCTCCTGACTGCCATAATAGGCCCCAGCAGGCCTGTGGATCAGATCTATCTATACTCGCTCGAAGAGGGTTATGTGGGTGTCGGACTTGATAACAGGACATCGGCAAATTCGGTAAAGGACATGGCCTGGTATGGGGATCTGATGGCAAGCGAAGGCAACAGGATAGTCTTTTGCGACAGTGACGCTCGTCTTAAGAAGTATTATTCATATTCTGAAGGATCCCGCTTCCTCAGTGTGTGCAGCGTGTACCAGTCCAATTTTTACAAACCCCAGGGCGTGATAGAAGTAAAGCATTCGATCTCATCGCTGACAAAGCGTATCCGCAAGGTCGATACCGGTATATATAATGAAAAGATATATATATTCGATACAGGGGGGAACGCCATCTATGCTCCCGAAGGATCCGGAGATCTTAGGGCCCTCTTTGAGGCTGCTTCTTCGGCGGATATAGGTGAAGATAGTCCCCATCACATAATGTACGGCAACGACCAGCACCTCTTCGTACAGAAGTCTTCGTATTCGGGCTTTACGACCGTGATAGCAACAGGCAACAAGGATCTGTACAGGCCCATGTATGACTTTGTGAAGGGCAACATACTGATATTCTTTGTTTTTGTCATCCTGGTCCTGATCCTGTCATACGTGGTCTCCAAGATCATCACTATACCCATCATGAAGATGTACAGCGGCATATCGGGCATGTATACCAAGGAGGAGGATGTACTGTCCGGAAGTCTCGAGAGGATCGATACCAATATCATAGAGCTTGACACGCTCTATAATGCTGTGGTGGATATGCATGACCGGGCCCAGGCCTCCATGAACAGGGAGATATCCCTCAACAGGCTCCGCCTCCAGTCGGAGATACTGGCCTTGCAGTCCCAGATGAACCCGCACTTTCTCTATAATTCCCTGGCCACCATATCGGCCATGGCGGATGAGGGCATGAACAGCGAGGTCACCAGGATGTGCCAGACCATGTCAAGGATCCTGCGCTACATTTCTTCCAATAAGGAGCCCCTTGTGAGCATAAGGGATGACTGCGCACATGCGAGGGATTATCTGGAGTGCATGAAGATGCGGTACGGGGACGATCTTGTATATGAGATTGATATACCCGATAAGATGCAGGATATGATGATACCCAAGCTCTGCCTGCAGCTTATAGTCGAGAACTCCATAAAGTATGCCACAAAGTCTGTTAAGCCTCCCTGGAGGATAAGGATAAGCGGGAAGTGTACAGGTATATACTGGGAGATAGCGGTATCCGATAACGGACCGGGTTTTACCCCGGAGGATATAAAGGAACTTGACAGGAAGATAGAAGAGGTCAACGCCACGGACCTTCTGCCGGACCTGGAGATAAACGGGATGGGCCTTATGAACATCTATATAAGGTTTAGGACCCTCTACAAAGGCAAACATATCTTCAGGGTCAGCAATGATGCGGCGGGCGGTGCCGTCGTGACCATAGGCGGAGAGTATGATGTTGAAGATGACGGGGCTGCCCCGGAGGATGTGAGCGCAGATCAAAGGTGATGATATGGGAAAAGTGTACAGGGTATATGTTGTCGAGGACGAGAGCCTTATCGCAAAGAATATAGCCAAGAATATAGAGGCACAAAATCCGGCCTTTAAGGTGACGGGCATATTTTCAAACGGTGAGGATGCCCTTCTTGCAATAGGAGAGGAGCCGCCCGAGGTGGTCTTTACCGACATCTCCATGCCGGTCATGAGCGGACTGGAGCTTGCCGCAAGGATCCATGAAGCCTACAGTCACGTCAGGACCGTGATAATCACGGGCTATGCCGAATTCGAATATGTAAAGGAAGCCCTCCATCAGGGTGTTGAGGACTATCTTTTAAAACCCGTGGACCGGGAGGAACTGTCCGGGATCCTCAAGAAGCTGGAGCTGTCATTTACCGATATCTCCGATCCCCACGCTCTTGCATCGCAGGAGGATAAGGACCTGTCGCCCGAAGAGATAGTCACCCTTGTAAAAGACTATGTCAAAAAGAACTACAGGCAGGATATAGACCTTAATACCATAGCCCAGAATCTGGGATTTTCCTCATCCTACCTTACCAAGGTCTTTAACCGGGTGGAAAATACCACCCCTTCAAAATATATCCGGACCTACAGGATGGGGGTGGCCAAACAGCTCCTTGCGGACGGCGTTCCTGTGGGACAGGTGGCCACGCTTGTCGGTTATAACGATCCCTTTCATTTTTCCAAGTCCTTCAAGCAGACCTTCGGGATCAGTCCGACGGCTTTTCGGGAAAAAGGACAGGGATCTGTGTTATAATAGGACATCTTTATGTGCGTCAACGCTTGCTTTCGGATACAAAAAATGCGTAAATGATGAAAAGATATGAAGAAGGATGATGATACAAGTACAAACCTTCAGAATGCCCTGGAGAGACTGAGGATCAAGCCCGTACAGCTGATCCCCTTAAGTTTCCTCATTGTGATCGCCTTTGGCACCCTGCTTCTCATGATGCCCATAGCAACTTCCGCAGAAGAGCCTGCAGGTTTCCTGACAGCCCTTTTTACCGCAACGACCTCCATATGCGTAACAGGCCTTGTGGTGGTGGACACTTTTTCCTACTGGTCCCTTTTCGGACAGCTGGTGATCCTGATCCTGATCCAGGTGGGAGGCCTTGGCGTTGTGGCAGTGGGATCCATGTTCATGCTGCTGGGCAAGAAGAAGTTTTTCCTGCGCAACCGCATGCTCCTCGGGGATTCGCTGAATCTCGATGCCAGAAGAGGGCAGCTCCAGTTCCTGATAAGGATGTTCCGGGGAGTCTTCATCGTTGAAGCCTGCGGGGCCATACTGCGTGCCGTAAAACTGGTCCCCATGCTGGGTGTAGGGCAGGGTCTTTGGGCATCCCTTTTTCAGTCGGTATCGGCATTCTGCAATGCGGGTATGGATGTCATAGGGCCTGACAGCATGATAAGCCTGCGCACCTCAAACCTTCTCATGTGGACCACCATGATACTGATCATACTGGGAGGTCTTGGCTTTGTTGTATGGTTTGACCTTTCCGACGGGATAAGGACAGGTATAAGGCAGCATTTTTCACCGGCAAAGATCTTCCGCCGCCTTCCCGAACACACAAAGGTGGTCCTCATCGTAACACTGACACTCATACTGGGCGGGGCCGCGATCGTGTTTGGGGCAGAGTATGCCAATCCTTCCACCATAGGAGGTATGGGGCTGAAAGATAAGATACTCAACTGCCTCTTCCAGTCGGTGACCTTCAGGACAGCCGGTTTTGCCTCCATACCCCAAGAAAACCTTACGGAGATATCCTGCATGACGGGATATGTGCTCATGTTCATAGGCGGATCTCCGGTCGGTACCGCAGGGGGTATCAAGACAGTGACGGCATTCCTCTTTTTTATCAATGCCTTCTCATATGTAAACGGTAAAAAGGAAAACGTGATCTTTCATAAGAGAGTACCCGAAGAGGTCATGAAAAAATCCGCGGCCATAGTCTTTGTGAGCCTGGTCACGGTATTTGTCATAACGCTTCTCATAATGGGGGTAGAGGGGATAAACCAGACCGATGCCCTTTACGAGGTGACCAGCGCTCTGGGGACGGTGGGCCTGTCCCGGGCCATAACCCCGACCCTTGGCAGGACGGGGAGGATCATCATAACGGTGGCCATGTTCCTTGGCAGGGTCGGCCCCATATCAATGGCCCTCTTTTTTGCAAAAGGGACCGGTGCCGATAATACCTTCAGGCATGCCGACGGCAAGTTTTATGTAGGATAGGAGATTGAAGATGGACAGATCTGTAGCAGTACTGGGACTTGGAAAATACGGAAGGAGCCTTACGGAAAGCCTTCATAAGCTGGGAGCCGATGTTCTGGCTGTGGACCGTGATGAGGAAAAGGTTGCCGAGATAGCGGACAAGTGCACATCCGCGGTCTGCGCCAATCTGGCCAACGAGGAGGAGGTGGCAGCCCTTGGCCTTAAGAACATGGATGTGGTCGTTACCGCCATGGGTGAGCAGCTGGCGCCTTCCATCATGTCGGTCGCCGTGGCCAAGGAGCAGGGGGTTCCGGTCGTGGTCTCAAAGGCATGCTCGGACCGTATGGCATCCATACTTTTAAAAGTAGGTGCGGACAAGATACTCGATCCCGAGGAGGAAGGGGGAAGAAGGTCGGCCCGCATACTCATGTCCACGGTCTTCAAGGACTTTTATTCCATAGATGACAACATGTGCATGATCGAGATGATCCCCAAGTCAGAGTGGATAGGAAAGGACCTGGTGGAGCTGGACCTTCGCGGCAAGCTGAACCTTAACATAGTCGCCATACGGCAGAAGGGCAAGCTGTGGAAGTTCGTGGATCCCAGGATACCCTTTACAAAAGATGACATACTCCTTATCGTTACCGAAAAAGAAAACATGAAAGGGATACAGTTATGATGTGGCTCATTATATTTGCAGTCTCGATAGGGTGCGGCGTTGCGGCAGCTTACTATCTTGCCGGCAAGGTTGAAAAGACCGGTATCTTTTCATCCGTAAAGAGCACTGCCCTTACAAAGGTACTGGCTGTAGCCGTCGTGATCGCGATCGTTGTGATATTCTGCCTGATCTTTGACGTGACCAATACCATAGTCATAGTGGTCCATGTGGCCGTTTTCATGCTGGTGGGAGACCTGGTAAGGATAGCAGCCCTGTCGGCTGCAAGAAGGCCCTTAAAGCCCTGGATATTTGATGCGGCATCTTTTACCCTGTGCGTGATCTATCTCCTTATAGGCTGGATCCTCATGCACGGCCTGTGGGAGACAACCTACACACTGTCTACCGCAAAGGATACGGGTAATATCAGGATAGCCCAGATAGCCGACTCTCATGTGGGGACCGGTTTTTCCGGCAAGGGCTTTGGTGAAAAGCTTGCAAAGATACAGGAGACCCACCCCGACATCCTGGTCATAACGGGGGACTTTGTGGATGACGGGACCATGCGGCAGGACATGGTCGATGCATGCGCCGCCCTGGAGGGTTTTGAGGCAAAGTACGGGGTTTATTTCTGCTTCGGGAACCATGACAGGGGATATTACTCCAATGAGCGGAGGGGATACGACGGGGACGACCTTGTTGCCGAGCTTGAAAAGAACGGGATAAAGGTCCTTGAGGATGAGAGCCTTCTGGTGGATGACAGGTTCTATGTGATAGGAAGAGCCGACGCCGGACACGGGGGCAGCACGCGCATGTCCATGCAGGAGCTTGTCGCAGGTCTTGATAAGGATAAATATATGATAGTTCTCGATCACCAGCCGACGGATTATGATGCGGAAGCGGCAGCGGGCGTGGATCTCGTATTATCGGGCCACACCCACGGGGGACAGATCTTCCCCCTGGAATACATACAGCCCCTTGTTTCGGAAAATGACAACGTGCGCGGGCATGAAAAGCGGGGTAATACCGACTTCATAGTTACCGACGGGATCTCCGACTGGGCCATAAAGTTCAAGACGGGGTGCAAGAGCGAATTTAACATAATCGATATTTCCGGGGAGGGCGTATGAAGATAGTTCTTGAGCAGCTGTCCAAGAGATTTCCGAACAGGAACAGAAAGCTTGGCGGAGAAGTGATCGCCGTTGACGATATAAACCTTACCATCCCGGACGGTAAGCTGGTAGGCCTGCTGGGTCCTTCGGGATGCGGCAAGTCCACTACCCTCTACCTTATATCGGGACTGGAGAAGCCCTCGGGAGGAAAGGTCTTCTTCGGTGATGAGGATGTAACGGATCTCCCGGCTCAGGAGAGGGGAGTGGGTCTGGTATTTCAGTCCTATGCCCTGTATCCTCATCTGACGGTAGAACAGAACATCCGGTTCCCTCTTGAAAATCTCAAGGGAGCTGACAGACTTACCAAAGAAGAGATGAAGGAGCGCGTCCTTGAAGCCGCAAGACTTGTCGAGATGGAGAGTCTGATGGGAAGAAAACCTTCGGAAATGTCGGGCGGACAGCAGCAGAGAGTGGCCATTGCGAGAGCCCTTGTCAAGTCGCCGAAGGTACTCCTTCTTGACGAGCCTTTATCAAACCTTGATGCAAGACTGCGGCTGCAGATGAGAGAAGAGATAAGACGTATCCAGAGGCAGACGGATATCACCACGGTCTTTGTGACTCACGATCAGGAAGAGGCCATGAGCATATGCGATCTTATCGTGGTCATGAAGGATGGGAAGCTTATGCAGATGGGACCTCCCCAGGATGTCTATGACGATCCGACGGATCTCTTTGTTGCCAAATTCCTCGGCACCCCGCCCATAAATGTCTTCTCGGGCAGGACCGGTGGAAAAGGCCTCTATATAGGGGACGAAAGAGTGCTCTTATCCGATGACTTCAAAGAAGAAAAGGACGTCTATGTGGCCATAAGACCCGAGGGATTTGTTCCCGATGATAAGGGTCCGTTATCCTGCGATCTTGTCAGGGTCGAGGTTATGGGAAGGGATGTTTCCATAGTATCGCAGCATAAGGACTGCTTAAATGATACGGGCCTGATACGGTCGATAGCAGACAGTGAGGTTACGGTAGATACAGGCAGGCGGGAAGTAAGGTTTTCCCTCAGGCCCCGCAAGGTGTTCGTCTTTGATAAGGAAAGTGAAGAACGGATCAGATTTGAGGTGACAGGTGAAAAATAAGGATGATCTGAAAGCCTGGCTGTACCTGCTGCCGGCCATACTCTTTCTTTTAGCCTTCATGGTATATCCCCTGGTGGATGTATTCGTCTATTCTTTTGAGGAAGGCTATAATTTTGCGACCCAGTCCTTTTTCGGAACGGGCCTCTATAACTATTCCTATGTATTGCGGGACCCCTATTTTATCCAGGCTGTCAAGAACACCTTTATAATAGTGATAATAACCGTGCCTGTCTCTACGGGGCTGGCCCTAGTCATATCCCTCGGTCTGTCAGCCATAAAGCCCCTTAAGGACCTCTTTCAGACCATATATTTCCTGCCCTACGTGACCAATACGCTTGCGGTCGGCCTGGTATTCATGATCCTCTTTAACAAGACACCCTACTCGGACGGCCTTGTCAACATGCTGATCGGCTTTTTCGGGGGAGACAGCGTGGATTTCATCAACGGCCCCTATGGTGCCAAGATGTTCGTTATGTGTTTTTACACTATATGGGTCGTTCTGCCTTTTAAGATCCTGATCCTGACTTCCGCACTTGCCAGCGTGCCCGCTGTTTATTACAAGGCGGCTGCCGTGGACGGGACCGGGCCCTTGCGGACCTTCGGCCGGATCACCCTGCCCATGATATCGCCCATGATCTTTTATCTGGTCATAACGGGCTTTATCGGGGCCTTTAAGGCCTATTCGGATGAGGTGGCCCTTTTCGGGACGGATCTTAATGCCGCGGGTATGAACACCATAGTCGGATATGTATATGACATGCTCTACGGGAATTCGGGCGGGTATCCGAGCTTTGCATCGGCTGCGGCTGTAATACTCTTTGCCATCGTACTGACCATAACCGTGATAAATCTTCTGACAAGGCGCAAAGTGGTTCCCATGGGAGAGGATTGATAAAAGGATCATGAAAGCGGGAAAAATAAGACTGATCAAAAATATTTTCATATATATGTGTCTTGCATTCTGGGCTCTTCTGGTGCTCTTTCCTTTTTACTGGATGGTCCTTACGTCCATAAAGAGCTACGGGTCCTACAACTCGGAATATGTGCCGAAGTTCTATGCGGCATCCCCGACCCTGTCCAATTATGCGGATGCCTTTACCTCCGTACCCCTGGCAAGATATCTTCTCAACACACTGATCTTTACGACCCTTACGACTGCTGCCATGGTATTTGTGATCGTGCTTGCGGCCTTTGCCTTTGCCCGGCTTGAATTTCGGGCAAAGTCCCTTGTCTTTACCCTCTTTCTGGCTCTTATGATGATACCGGGTGAGCTGGTCGTTATCACCAACTACGTTACCATTACTGATCTGGGTCTTAGAAATACCTTTACGGGCCTGATACTCCCGTCGGTCACTTCGGTATTTTATATCTATCTGCTGAAGGAGAATTTCGAGCAGGTCGGGGATGATATCTACAAGGCCGCCAAGGTGGACGGGACTTCGGATCTTCGGTATCTCCTGAAGGTTCTGATCCCCATATGCCGCCCCACCATGATCACCATAATCATCCTGAAGGTCATAGAATGCTGGAATTCATTCGTCTGGCCCAGGCTTGTCACCGACAGGCAGGAGTACTTTCTCGTGTCAAACGGTATACAGCAGATACGTGAGAACGGGTTCGGACGTGAGAACATCCCTGCCATGATGGCGGCGGTCGTTATCATATCCCTGCCGCTTATAATACTTTTTATAGCATTTCATAAGAAGATCATGGAAGGCGTTGCGAGCGGAGGTACAAAGGGATGAGATACAAAAAGCGCACGGCAGCCCTCATGCTTACCCTTCCCCTGCTCGCTGCGGCACTTTGCTCCTGCCACGGATCAAGGTCTTTGCCGGACTTTGTCATACCGGAGGAATTTGATGAGAAGGCTTCATATGAGATAACCTTCTGGGCCAAGAACGATACCAACAAGGTCCAGTCTGATATATACAAAAAAGCCATAAGCGATTTTGAGGAACTGTATCCGGGTATCCACGTCAACATGCGCCTCTATACGGATTACGGACGCATATACAATGATGTGATAACCAATATCTCGACCGCTACAACACCGGATGTATGCATAACCTATCCGGACCATATAGCAACATACATGAAAGCCCCCAACGTGGTGGTCCCGCTTGACGAGCTGGCAGCTGATCCGGACTATGGCCTCGGGGGAAGCGCCCTTAAGTATGAGGGACCCAAAAAGGAAGACCTTATAGAAAAGTTTGTAAATGAATGCAGGCTGTCCGGAACCTTATATGCCCTCCCCTTTATGAGGTCCACGGAAGCCCTCTACATAAACGAGGATCTTGTAAAGACTCTGGGTTATGAGGTACCCGATGTGGTCACATGGGATTTTGTCTGGGACCTGTCGGAGAAGGCCATGGAAAAAGATGAGAAGGGGGACTTTGTCTTAAACGGGCAGAAGGTCCTGATACCTTTTATATACAAGTCGACTGACAACATGATGATAACCCGCCTGCGTCAGCTTGATGCGCCCTACTCGAAGGACGACGGCAGCATAGAGATATTTAACGATACGACGACCAGACTTCTTGAGGAGATAGGACAGCATGCCGCAACCGGCGCTTTTTCGACCTTCAAGGTATCGAGCTATCCGGGCAACTTCCTGAATGCAGGCCAGTGCATCTTTGCCGTGGATTCGACCGCGGGCTCCACCTGGATGGGGACGGATGCCCCGCTTTCCGATATAGCCGAGGAGAATAAGAAAAGCTTTAAGACCCTTGTCCGTCCCGTGCCGCAGGAGGATCCCGGCCACCCCGTCATGATATCCCAGGGACCTTCGGTATGCGTATTTAACAAAGAGGATCCCGGACAGGTCCTGGCGGCCTGGCTTTTCGCCCAGTTCCTTTTGACCGATGAGGTTCAGACGGCATACGCCGAGACCGAAGGATATGTCCCGGTAACACAGAAGGCCAGGGATACGGCAGAATACAGGGACTATCTGGCCCACGCCGGAGATGACGCGAACAGGTACTACCGGGTCAAGATGGACGCATCCGGCCTGCTTCTTGAAAACACGGACAATACCTTCACCACCCCGGTCTTTGCCGGCTCGGCATCAGTCCGTGATGCAGCGGGCGCCCTGGTGGAAAATGTTGTTAAGGCATCCCGCCGCGGGACAAAGGTGGATGAAGCTTTCATCAGGGACATGTACGAGGATGTGTCGGGCCTGTATAAGCTTGACAATACGGGACGGGGCATATTGGCAAAAGAAGATCTGGGCCCCATGCCTGCCCAGTCGAAGGCCCTTCTCGCTGCCCTTGCGCTGATATGGTGCCTTATCGCGGCATATTATATATATGGTCTTAAGGGCAGAAGAAAATCTTGATTTAATCGGATTGTGGGATATAATCTTGGTAACGGCGCATTTACAGGCTTTTGTAGAGGATGTGTCAAGTTTTCTATGAAAACTTGACATGTAGCCTCAGCCCTCGACGAAGTCGAATATAAATGGGCTGAGGTTCAAGTAGAAAAGGAGAAAAAGACTATGAAAAAATTACCTGTTGTAGTGATCACCCTTGTTCTGGCATTATCACTTGTCGCCTGCTCAAAAGGCGGTGACATAAACAAAAAGTCCGAAGGCGTCATGACATATGCCGAGTATGTGGCAGCCCCGCTTGACAGCGAGGTTACCGTAGAAGCCTATGTGCAGGCCTGCCAGAGCTGGTGGGACGGCAAGATCACCATATACGCCGCTGACGGAGACGGGGCATATTTCCTGTATGAACTCCCCTGCACGGAGGAGGAGGCTGCAAAGCTCACTCCGGGAACAAAGCTCAAGGTCAAAGGCTTCAAGTCGGAATGGTCCGGTGAGGTTGAGATCATCGACGCAAGCTATGAGATAGAAGAGGGACAGTATATCGCACCGGTAAAGGATGTAACGGACCTTCTGGGCAAGGATGACCTTGTTGATTCAATGAATCAGTTCGTATCATTTAAGGACCTTGAGATAGTAGCCTCAACCGACGGAAACGGGAACGAGGCTCCCTACCTCTTCAACTGGGACGGGTCCGGTGAGGAAGGAAATGATGTCTACTTTAACGTATCAAAGGACGGACAGGTATACACCTTCCTTGTAAGAGCATATCTTACGGGACCGGATACGGACGTATACAAGACCGCCAAGACACTGCAGATCGGAGACAAGATCGACTGCGAGGGTTTCATGTACTGGTATGAGGGCCCCAATCCCCACATCACAAAGATAAGCATCAAGTAGTCTTTGCTGATCTTATTGATTTTTTGAAAAAAAGTGCTAATATAACAGTATAGATCAGCCGATAAATATTTAAACGGAGTTGATTATCATGAAACGGATTTCGGAAACGGAGTCCGTTTTTTTGCTTCCGTAAAACTATATCTTGATTATGGGAACTTGTTAGAGTACAATATAAAGGGTTTTTTTGTGGATTATATGGAAGGAGAACTGTATGATCTCATCGGGAGTATATGATTACATCAATATCCTCGGCAAGGCGGCCGACGGCGCCTGGGCCAGGAACGAAGCCATTTCCAACAATCTGGCCAATATCGATACGCCGGGATACAAGAGGCAGGATGTGGATTTTCAGACACAGCTGCAGCATGCTCTGAAGGAGAGCAAGTATCCCAGTCTCGACAGTAAGGTGGCGGATGCCAACAAGCATCTTTCAAGACTGGATGCCCGCCCCTATACGGACATTCCCAACTGGTCCTACAGGATGGACAAGAACAATGTGGACGTTGATAACGAGAACGTCGAGCTTGCCAGCAACCAGCTGGTATATAACGGCATCACGAACAGTATCGATAACGAGTTCAAGAATCTCAAGCTTGTGATCAAGTAAGTGAAGTTACAAGGAGGGGCCAATGAGCGTATTTAAAAGCTTTGGTGTCAATGCATCGGGTATGACGTCGGAACGTTTCCGGATGGATATAATATCCCAGAACGTTGCAAACGCCAATACGACGAGGACGGAAGAGGGGACACCCTACAGAAGGAAGATAGTCACATTCCAGGAAAAGACCCAGAATCCCATGAAGTTTTCCACTATATTCAAGCGTGCACGCGGAATGGATGTGGGAGATGGCGTCAAGACCATGGGAGTGTATGAGGATCAGTCGGATCTTACGATGGTATACGATCCTTCCCATCCGGACGCGGATGAGAACGGATACGTTATGTACCCCAACGTTAACATCGTGACCGAGATGACCAACATGATAGATGCGGAGAGGGCCTATCAGGCCAATGCGACCGCATTTAACGCAAGCAAGGCCATGGCTATGAAGGGGCTTGACATAGCAAGGACCTGATAAGGGGATAAGACATGGACATTACCAATATTCTTAACATAGGCTCTGCTCCCATAGCAAATGCTGCAAAGACTGCATCCACCCACACGGAGGCGACTGACGAGAGCTTTACCTCGCTCTTCAACTCCATGCTTAACAATGTGGGCGAGACCAACACTCTTCTCAAGAAGCAGGAGGAAGAGGAGATCAAGTTCGCGCTGGGTATCTCGGAGAACACGCACGATCTTGCCATCGCCGCAGCCAAGGCCAACACGGCCTTAAGCTATACGGTGGCTCTTCGTGACAAGTTCCTCGAAGCCTACAAGGAACTGATGCAGATTCAAGTATAAAATTACGATCCAAATGCACGAGCATCCTTGATATGCAGCAAGGAGGGGCCCGCGAGATATCTTGCAACGTAGTTGCAAGATGCCCTCCGGCGAGGAGCGGGAGGAACCTTACTCATATCCCACATGTAATGTGGGATGCCGCCACGGCGAGTGGCACCGCGAGGCTCCATCGCTAAGAGATCGAGCGTCCTTACATAATATATAGAAAGGGATCAGATTGACAAGGGAAGGTCATGGTAGACAGGCTTAGGGAAATACTCCAAAAGGTCTTGGAGTGGTGGAACAGGTTTACCGCAAAACAGAAAACGATAATTATCAGCGTCGCGGCAGGTGTTATTTTGGCACTTGCCATTTTGGGTACTATTCTTACAAGACCACAGTACGAAACCCTGATAACGTGTGAGAGCGCCAAGCAGGCATCGGAGATCACAGAACTGCTTGAAGGTGATTCCATACCTTATCAGACGACCGATGACGGGCTGATCATCTCGGTCTTGAAGCAGGATATAGCAAAGGCGACCCTGCTGCTTGGAGCCAACAATTATCCGGCTGATTCCTACAGCCTCGAGACTGCTCTTGCGGGTGGCTTATCTACGACCGAATCCGACAAGCAGAAGACCTACAAGCTCTATCAGGAATCCCATCTGCAGGACATAATGGAGAGCACGGAGTATGTCAAGAAGGCATATGTGACCCTGTCCATACCCGATAATGACGGAACCCTTCTGGCCAAGGAGGAAGAGGCTTATGCCAGTGTCTGGCTGGAACTCAACGATGCCCTTCCTGAGGGGGTCGCCGAGAATTTTGCAAGGAACATTGCAACGGCCCTCGGCAACAAGACGACCGACAACATATCCATCATAGATTCTTCGGGAAACCTTCTTTTCTCCGGAATGGAAGAGGCCGAGAACAATTCGGGCACCGTCAACGCAACCAATCAGATAGCTTTAAAGACCCAGGCGGAGAATGCCGTAAGGCAGGAGGTCGTATCTGTCCTTCTGGGATCCAACCTCTATGAGGATGTCAAGGTATCCCCCAATCTGCGAATGGATTTTTCCTCCCTTAAGGAGACGGAGCATAAATACACCCAGGCGGATGAGAACGGTACAAACGTCCTCTCCCATGAGAACACCTACGAAGCCGAAGGTACCGGCGGCGCAGGCGGAGTTCCGGGGACCGATTCCAACCAGGAAGAGACCATTCAGATGCAGGACAACAATGCATCCAATTACAGCGTCAATGAAGAGTCGAGGGATTATCTGCCCAGCGAGAAGATCACCGACAAGGTCACGCCGCCCGGATCCATCGATTATGCCAATTCTTCCATAGGTATTACCGCATCACACTTTGTCATCTACAAGGAGAGCGAGGTAAAGGCCCAGGGCCAGCTCGACGGTATAACCTTTGAGGAGTTCACCCTCCAGAACAGCGACCTGGTCAAGAAGGAAGTCGATCAGGAGATGTTGACCCTTGTATCAAACGCAACGGGTATCCCCGCTGCCAATATATCCATAGTCGCTTATGACGTACCCATATTCCAGCCCGAGGAAGGACTGGCACTTTCCGCGTCTAATATAGCCCAGATAGTTCTTATAGTACTTATCCTGGCCCTCCTGGCCCTGGTCGTCCTGACAACCTTCAGGAAGAACAAGGAAGAAGAGGTACCGGAGGAGCCCGAGCTTTCTGTTGATGAGCTTCTGACCACGACCCAGGAGCACCAGACCATTGAGGATATCGATCTGGAGAACAAGTCGGAGGTACGCCTTATGGTCGAGAAATTCGTTGATGAAAATCCTGAAGCGTCAGCCCAGCTGCTCAGAAACTGGCTGAACGAGGAATGGGGGTAAGATATGGCTAAGGAAAAAGAGCCTGCCATTACCGGTCTTCAGAAGGCCGCCATACTTCTTATATCTTTGGGGCCCGAGAGGAGCGCCCTGATATTCAAGCATCTCAAGGAAGAAGAGATAGAAGATCTGACGCTTGAGATAGCCAACACCAGGAGCGTCACTCCCCAGGCCAAGGAGGAAGTGATAAACGAGTTCTACGGCGTCTGCCTTGCCCAGCAGTACATAGCAGAGGGCGGTATCGGCTATGCCAAGGAACTTCTCGAAAAGGCCCTCGGAAACGAAAAGGCCCTCGATGTTATCGGCAAGCTTACTGCATCGCTGCAGGTCAAGCCTTTCGAATTCATCCGAAAGACCGAGGCATCGCAGTTGCTCAACTTTATACAGGATGAGCATCCGCAGACCATTGCCCTCATCCTTTCCTATCTTAATCCGTCCCAGGCGGCTCTCATCATATCCGCCCTTCCGCCCGACAGGCAGTCGGACGTTGCCAAGCGTATAGCCATGATGGACCGTACCAGCCCGGATGTTATCAAGGAGGTGGAGAAGATACTCGAATCCAAGCTTTCTTCCCTTGTCAACCAGGATTACACCATCATCGGCGGAGTGGATGCCGTTGTTGACATACTCAATACCGTTGACAGAAGTACTGAAAAGCATATCATGGAGACCCTCGAGATCGACGAGCCCGAACTTGCCGACGAGATCAGGAAGAAGATGTTCGTATTCGAAGATATCCTGCTGCTTGACGACAGGGCCATCCAGAGAGTGCTCCGTGATGTTGATAACAACGATCTTGCCATTGCCCTCAAGGGCGCCAATGAGGAAGTTCAGAATGTCATCTTCAACAACCTGTCCAAGCGTCTTGCCCTCATGATCAGGGAGGATATGGAATTCATGGGACCCGTGCGTATGAAGGATGTTGAAGAGGCCCAGCAGAAGATCGTTAATACCATAAGACGTCTTGAGGACGCATCAGAGATCGTTATTTCACGTGGAGGAGGAGACGAGATAGTTGTCTAGTACACTGATCAAATCCTACAGTGTCAACTATGCTGCACAGAAGGAAAAGAAAGAAAAGCGGGTCATAGACTCCAACCAGGCGGTTTCCGACAGGATAAAGGAGCTGTCGGAGAGGCTTGAAAGATCCGAAGTGGAAGTATCACCGGATGATTTTAACGAAGGACTTGATGTTGAACAGATAGATGCCCTCCTGTCGGATCCGGATGACATCCCACCCGAAGTAGCTGCCGGAAGTGAACAGGCAAAGAAGATGGTGGAGGAGGCCGAAGAAGAGGCCCAAAGGATCATAGATGATGCCGGCGCGCAGGCAGAGAAGATAATCGCCGATGCAAATGAGCAGGCAGCTTCCGTGCTCGAGGAGGCAAGGGCCAAAGGCCTTGAGGAAGGAAACAGCAAGGGCTACGAAGAAGGCCTTGAGCGCGCAAAGGAGATAGAGCTTCTGGCGGAACAGAAGGCTGAAGCCATGGACGAGCAGTACGAGGAGAGGATGGCCCAGCTTGAACCCAGGATGGTCGAGACCCTGACCGGTATATACTCCCATGTGTTCGGCACTGACCTGTCGGGACGCAATGATGTGGTACTGTATCTCCTGCGTGATGCCATAAGGAATGCGGAAGGAGAAAAGAACTTCCTGGTTCATGTGTCAAAGGATGACCATGAATATGTTGTGGCAAATAAGGAGGAGCTTGCCGCGGGTCTTGGGACTTCGGCGACCCTCGAGATCATAGAGGACATGACCCTGTCGGCGGGCAGCTGCTTCGTAGAGACCGACGGGGGCATATTTGACTGCAGCCTGGGGACCGAGCTGGAACTTCTGGCCAAGGAACTGAGGCTCCTGTCATATTCGCCGAGCTAAATGCAGCGTCCTTTTAATTTTATCTGACGAAGAGATGGATACGGATCTTAGTAAATACAATAAAGCATTAGAGGAAACATACTTCAAGAGGCTCGGGAAGGTAGTGAACGTTGTGGGACTTACCATAGAGAGTAACGGTCCCGTAGCCAAGCTCGATGATCTGTGCAGGATCATAATCGACTCCAAAGAAGGAAAGTATGTGAACGCTGAGGTTATAGGCTTCAAGGACGGCAAGACCCTCCTGATGCCTTTTGAGTCTACGGAGGGAATAGGTTCTGGCTGTGTTGTCGAGAACATGGGTTACCCCCTTTCCGTGCCGGTAGGCCCCGAACTTCTGGGACAGGCCCTTGACGGGTTGGGAAAGCCAATAGACGGGAGCGAGCTTACCTGCGCCCAGACCTATCCCATAGAGGCACCTGCGCCGGATCCCTTAAAACGCGAGATCATAAGCGAGATACTTCCCCTGGGTGTCAAGGCCGTTGACGGCATCATGACCATAGGCAAGGGACAGCGTATCGGCATATTCGCCGGATCCGGAGTGGGAAAGAGCACCCTGCTGGGTATGTTTGCAAGAAACACCAAGGCAGATATAAACGTGATCGCCCTTATAGGAGAGCGTGGAAGGGAGGTCCGTGAATTCATAGAAAGAGACCTGGGAGAGGAAGGCATGGCCAGGTCCGTAGTGGTGGTAGCCACATCCGACAAGCCGGCACTGGTAAGGCGGAAGGCAGCGCAGACCGCAACGGCCATAGCGGAATACTTCCGCGACCAGGGAAGGGATGTCCTGCTGATGATGGATTCCCTGACCCGTTTTTCCATGGCCCAGCGTGAGATAGGGCTGGCCAGCGGAGAACCCCCGGTAACCCGCGGATACCCGCCCAGTGTCTATGCCCAGATGCCCAAGCTCTTAGAGCGTGCGGGCTGTGATGACAAGGGATCCATAACCGGCCTCTATACGGTTCTGGTTGACGGTGATGATTTTAACGAACCCATAACCGATACGGCCAGATCCATACTCGACGGTCACATAATGCTTGACCGCAGGCTTGCCCACAGGAACCACTATCCTGCCATCGATGTCCTCCAGTCAATATCCCGTTGCATGAGCCAGATAGCGACAAAGGAGCACAAGGCCGTGGCCAACAGGCTCAAGACGGTGCTCGCAACATATACGTCCGCGGAGGACCTGATCAATATAGGCGCTTACAAGGCAGGCGCCAATCCGGATATAGACTATTCCATAGAGAAGATCGGCAAGGTCAATGATTTTCTCTGTCAGGATGTGGACAGCAGGTATACCCTTGAGGAAGAGATAAGGATGCTCGAGGATATCTTCCGGGAAGAAGGGGACGCTGTGGAGCAGGTCGCCCTGTAAGGGACGCAGCCGTACTGTAATGCGTCTTCCCTGACCGGTCACCGGCAGGGCATTTGCAAAGAATAAGGACAGACATATGGCAAGATTTCGATATAGGATGCAGAACATCCTTGATGTAAAAGAAAAGCTCGAGACCCAGGCCAGGAACGAGTTCGCCATAGCCGCCGCAAAGGAGCGGGAAGAGGAAGCAAAGCTTATTGCCCTGAAGGAGCGGCGTGACGGTTACGAAAAGCGCCTTAAGGATCTGGTCGGAGAAAAGCTTGACCTTAGGTCCATCAAGGAGGCGGAAGATGCCGTCGAGATCATCAAATATCATATAAGGGGTCAGGAACTTAACCTTGCCGCAGCCCGGCAGGGGCTTGAGGTGGCCAGGCAGAAGCTGACCGCCGCCATGCAGGACCGCAAGACCCACGAGAGACTGAAGGAAAAGCAGTTCGAGGAATTTGTTGCCGAGGAGGCCGCAAAGGAGAGCAAGGAGATAGACGAACTGGTAAGCTACAGATACGGCCTGTCATGACCGCATAAGAGGAGACACCAATGGCAGATACGGATGAGGGACAGGAACTTTCCCCAAAGGAACTGAAGAAAAAGGCAAAAGAAGAAAAAAAGGCCGCCAAGAAAGCCGGAAAGGGCGAGAGCTTTGATGCGCTCGTTACCGATGCCGGGGCTATGTATGCGGATGCCGATGAAGAAGATGACGGTTTTTCACCTTCTGTCTTTATCATCGTCATCCTTATAGTGATCATATGGATCGCCATACTGGCTCTTCTGGTAAA
>JAILLI010000173.1 GCA_024693225.1 Lachnospiraceae bacterium | reverse complement strand
GGCATATTATTACGGGTTCTTCCCGCTTACAGTCAACTGGATAGCACCGTCGGCCATAGGGGCCATGATGATAGCCAATTTCGTACTGGCCATGACGGACAGCAAGGGAAATGCCATGGCATATCTGCTACTGGACCTGCTGGTGGGGATACTGCCCTGCCTGATACTCGGCATAAGGAACATGCCATGTCCCATAACATGGACGATCTGCATGCTGCTTGGCATAATACTCTTTGTGGGGGCAGTGATATTCAAGGGCAGGACTGTTGCCGGGGAGATACAGAGAAGACTGAACGTGTGAAGGTCCGGGGATGAAGGGCCTTGGATGATGGACTGTGTGTGAAGGCCCGGGGATGAAGGGCCTTGGATGATGGACTGCGTGTGAGGGTCCGGGGATGAAGGACCGTGGATGATGCGCCGGGGTGTGCTGCCTGCAGGGAGACTATCTGCGGGAGGCCAGCTTCCAGGTGTGTTCATAGCTGTTGTAGAAGAGCCTGATGGTCCGTTCATGACCGAAACATTCGATCTTGCATTCAAAGGGATATATGCCGGAGGAGTGGACCTTGCCGGCATCGGGCATCTCAAAAAGAGACCCTCTGTAGGACAGGTCCTTGTAGGCACGGATCTTGTACTCCTGACAGGCTCCGTCATCATCAGTCATACGGATCCTGATGGGGATTATCGTTCCGTCTGCCCTGTGCTGGCATATCATATCTATGTTCCTGTTATCTTCATTGTCTGTCATGGTATCACCATGATAGAACAAATGTTCGAGAAAGTCAATAGATCGTTTTTCTGTACTCTTCCCTTATATCGGCGATCGGCCGCAGCTTCCCGTCCCTGAGAACAAACCAGAAGTCAAAGCCGTTGAGCCGCTCGGCCCTGCTGCCGCGCGCTACGGCGGCACAGGAATGCATGTCCATGACAGTCCCCTTGTATTCAAGCTTTCCGTCAGACCGTAGGGTAGCGACAGGCCCGCCCTTTTTCAGGTAAAAATCTTCACCGGCCATAAGGACCCCGTTTTTTATCATCTCCTGAACGGTCACCTTCGGAGGCTTTTTATCATATTCGGCCCGTGCTATGGGGGTATCACAGAAGTCCGTCGCATCGAGACGGTCTTTTCCGTAGGAGCAGTAGCCCTTGTCGCGCTCTATCATTATGTAGTTGCGGCCCAGCTTTTTGGCGGCCACTCCGGTCGTCATGGTCCCGGCAAAGGGATCGAGGACCAGGTCGCCGGGCTTTGAGGATATGGCTATTATCCGCTCGAGCAGGTCCAGGGGCTTCTGGGTGCTGTGGACCTTGTCGCCCTTTTGGTCTTTTAGGCGTTCACTGCCGTTGCATACGGCGATCCTCCACACCGATCCCATCTGCTTGCGCACCCCGTTTCGGAATTCCTCATCGTTTACCGTATCATGGTTTAGCTCCTTGCCGGTCTTATAGTTGAAGGTGTAGGCAGAACTTTTGGACCTGGCTGCCCAGATAAGGGTCTCGTGACTGTTTGCAAGCCTTGTTCCCATAAAGTTCGGTGTCGGGTTCTTCTTGTGCCATATAACGTCGTTGATGAGCCAGAAACCGGTATCCTGCATGGCGGCTCCGATCGTATATATGCACTGCATACCGCCTATGACCCATATGGATCCGTTATCTTTGAGCACACGGCGGCAGGCGGTAAGCCAGAGCCTGGTGAATTCCTCGTAGTCTTCAAGGGAGGAAAAGCGGTCCCAGGCGTCATGGCAGCCGTCAAAATCGGTGCCTTCGACTCTTTTTAATATGCCGCCCGTCCTCATCCAGTAAGGGGGGTCGGCAAAGATCAGATCCACGCTTTTCTCATCGAGGTCCTTAAGCTTCTCGATGCAGTCGCCGTTTATGATGATGTTTTCCTTCATTGCATTCAAATTTCCCTTAACGTAAAGAGGGCATCCGGTTGAACAGATGCCCGTCATTCTTACCGATACAGTTGTTGCCGAACGTCAGAACCAGCCTTTGTAGCTGTCTACATAGGTGGCCTGGAATTCTTCGTCGGACTTGGTAAGGTACATGATACCTTCGATGATGCCGATGATCTCCATGACCGTAGCACCGATACCGCATGTTGCAAGTGATACTACAAGCATTATCACGCCTTCTTTGGTATATCCAAGATAGAACTTGTGTATCCCGAGAGCTCCGAGAAATATGCCTAACAGGCCGGCAGCTGTTTTATCCTTTTGATTCATGTCTAGCACTCCTTTCAGTTTATAGGGACAGTTTATCAAGAGACGGGCGACAGTTCAAGGGATTTTATGATCATTTGGCAGGAAAATCCCCTCCGGCATCAGTAGGTTGTGGGAGTTCATGACTTTTTCAGATATTCTTCGTATTCCTGTTTGATCTTTTCTTTTTCTTCTTCGGTCAGTCCTTCGTATATCATCTTTGCCGCATCGGTAGTCTGACCGAGACGTTTGATCACATAAAGCCACAATTCAAAATCCATTTATTTACTTCCTTCCTTTCCGGATCTGTGCTGTATTTACGATCGCCCAACAGGAAAATCCCATCCGATATCCCGAATTATACGCAGGATACAGGCTGTGGGCAGTTTATTTTGCAATGTCCGATTTAAGGTTCTTCTCGATCCTTGCAAGATATGAATGGAGTTCCTTGAGCTCTTTCTGGGAGAAACCGGAAAAGGCCGTATTTATTGAAGTGTCAAACTGTTCCTCGACCGCATCGAATATCTTCTG
>JAILLI010000159.1 GCA_024693225.1 Lachnospiraceae bacterium | reverse complement strand
CTATGTCGTGATCGGATATGACATAATCAAAAAGGCGGTCAAGGGGATAATACACGGCCAGGTCATGGATGAAAACTTCCTGATGGCCGTGGCGACTGTCGGAGCGATGGCTCTTGGCGAATACAGAGAAGGCGTCGCCGTTATGCTCTTTTACCAGATTGGCGAGCTCTTCCAGTCCATAGCGGTCGGAAAAAGCCGCAGGAGCATAGCTGCACTTATGGATATAAGGCCTGATCAGGCCAACCTCGTGGAGTATGAGGAGGGGCAGAAAAAAGTCAGGACAGTAAGCCCCGATGAGGTTCCAACAGGAAGCATAATAGAGATCCTTCCGGGAGAAAAGGTTCCGATCGACGGACTGGTGGAAGAGGGTGAGACCACCATTGATACAAGTGCCCTTACGGGTGAAGCCGTCCCCCGCAGCATACATAAGGGTGATGAGATCATAAGCGGTTCCATCAACCTTACCTCCCTTATCAGTGTCAGGACTACAAAGGAATTCGGGGAATCTACCGTAACAAAGATACTGGAGCTTGTGGAGAATGCGAGCTCGCAGAAATCAAGATCCGAAAACTTCATTACGAGATTTGCAAGATATTACACACCGGCTGTGTGCATACTGGCTCTTGTCATCGCCCTGATCCCGCCTCTTTTCAACCTTGTATCGGGAAGGGATGCACAGTTTTCCACCTTTATATACCGGGCACTGACTTTCCTGGTCATCAGCTGTCCCTGCGCCCTTGTCATCAGCATCCCCCTGGGCTTTTTTGCCGGCATAGGTGGCGCTTCAAGATCGGGCATACTGGTAAAGGGATCCAATTATCTTGAAGCTCTTTCAAAGGTCGATACGGTCATCTTTGACAAGACAGGAACACTGACAAAGGGCGTCTTTGCTGTGGCTTCCATCCATAAGCAGAAGATAAGCGATGCCGGCCTCCTTAAATATGCAGCATACGCGGAAAGCCACAGCACACATCCCATCAGCAGGTCCATAGTAAATGCCTACGGAATGGATATAGATCAGAATGAGATCGCAGATGTCGGCGAGATCGCCGGAAGAGGAGTATCTGCCATGGTATCGGGCAGAAAAGTCCTGGTCGGAAACGACAAACTGATGAAGGACAATTCCATAGCCTATTCGGACTGCAAGGACGGAGGAACCATAGTTCACGTTGCCATTGACGGTGACTACGCGGGACACATACACATTTCGGATCTAATAAAGGAAACATCTGCCAAGGCAATAAGCAGTTTACATAATATGGGCATCAAAAATACGGTCATGCTGACAGGGGATGCCGAAGAGGTGGCCGAAAAAGTGGCAAAAGCCCTTTTGGTCAATGAATTCCACGCAGAGCTTCTCCCCCAGGATAAGGTGGCACTTGTCGAAAAGATCATAGGCTCGCGAGAAGGAAGAAAAGGGAGCCTGGCATTTGTCGGCGACGGGATCAATGATGCACCCGTCCTGACCAGGGCGGATGTCGGCATAGCCATGGGTGCCCTGGGGTCGGATGCGGCCATTGAGGCTGCCGATATAGTCCTCATGGATGATGATCCTCTGGGCATAGTCCGGGCCATTCGTATAGGTAAGAAGTGTATGCGCATCGCCTATGAGAATATATGGTTTGCCATAGGTATCAAGGTCCTGGTCCTGATCCTGTCTGCATTCGGGATCGCAAACATGTGGCTTGCGGTCTTTGCGGATGTGGGCGTCATGATCCTGGCGGTACTTAACGCGATCCGTAGCCTGAAAGTATGAGCAGGACCGGCAGATCCTGTCCCGGTAAAGTACAGGCCTGTTAGGCATAAGTTATACTAAGGTACACGTAGAGTGTTTCCGAACAAACCTCGTGGAGGCGCCGGTACATAAGTCAGCGTATTTTGCTGACTTATGTACCGCTGCGCCGGAACAAGAGCGGGAGCGCGTTTGTGAGGGAATATCTCTACGTGTACCGATATAAGCAGGAACACTTTGCCGGACACCCGGTTTGCTCCTTTTTTATTTGATTTTATCAGGATACATATATATAATCATAAAAGCACATGCCACGGAGACAGAATATGAAC
>JAILLI010000144.1 GCA_024693225.1 Lachnospiraceae bacterium | reverse complement strand
GGGACTTAATTCCCGGCAACCGGCCACATATGCCGGTTAACTGTATTTGTCATTGTATGGCGTATCTATCAGGTGTTATAACGTGCGCTGCCGGCAGCTTCAGATGGGGCTTACTGTGATGGCTCCTTATACGGCGGGCCGGTGTCACGGGAAATGAGGTGAAAATGAAAAAAATGATGGCATGGATCATAGCGGTAACTGTTTTCGCGGGGCTGCTTATGATGCCCGCGACCGTTATGGGCGCAGAGAAGAAGGCTGATGACGGGGCACTAAAACCCGTGAAGATCCTTGTTGCAGAGGCGGAGCCGGACCCCCTTTCCGGAGAGAATGGAGCACACCCGGATAGGAGCGGGAGTGTTGAAGGAGATTATGAAGCGTCCTTTGGGGAAAGTGAAAATGTCCATGAAGAAGATGTGGAAGATACGGATTCCCTTCCCATAGAACTTGAGATCGGATCTGAAGAGCCGGAAACGGAAGCTGAGATTGATATCGAACCTGTAGAGCCGGAGCCGGAAGAACTCAAGGAGACGGAGGGAGAGCCGGAAGAACTCACAGAGACAGAGACTGAAGTCCTGCCGGAGGAAAGTGAAACTTTGCGGGAAGACCCGGAAGAGACCGGACCTGCCAAAAGCGAGGCCCGGCAGGACCTTATGTCAAACACAGAGGCTGCAGACGGGGAAGGAGATGAAGAACTTTCGAGCGACGGTGCCACACCAACGGGCTGTGAGCTTACCGTGTACGGATTTTGCAGATATTCGGGCAATGATCACGGCAAGTTCTATGAATCCGTGACTTCTACAGCAGGGACTGCAACGGTCTATACGAACGCCTTTGAAAAGTATTACCAGATCCTTTCGCAGAACGTGGAGGTCGAAACATGGTCGGTAAGTGATCCGACCGTAATGCGGATAACAAAAGATACCATAAACAGTGCCTATCTTGTGCCGCTTAGGGCCGGAAGTGTGACACTGACGGCAACATCACCTGCCCAGTACGGGAGTGTGAAAGGTACATGCAGGTTTACGGTCAAGGAAGGGATAGTTCCGAGATACGTGACTCCTGAGATATCGTCCTCAACCGTCAATAAAGGGCAGGCCAAGACGTTGTCATTTAACTGGGATCCCAGTGACAGCACATACCAGGAGATGTATCTGAAAGTGACATCCGGGAGTGACTGCGCAGCCGTGAAGTATATGAGCTCATCAACAGTGAAATTCACGGGACAGAAAGCAGGGACCTTAACGGCTGATTATTATGACGGTTTTACAAACAGAAAGCGGGGGTCGATATCGGTGCAGGTTCTGGTCCCGGTAACAAGTATTTATGTATCGCCATTGAGTGTTACGCTTGTGCCGGGTGGAACAAAACAGCTTACGCCTGAGCTCTATCCGAGTGATGCAACGGACAAGTCTGTGACATGGTCCTCAAGCAATACAGACATAGCGACTGTATCATCGACCGGACTTGTCACAGCCAAAAAACCGGGTTCGGCAAAGATCACGGTAAAGGCCAACAGCGGGGGATGGATCGCCACGTCCTCGATAACGGTCAACAAGGTAGCCGTTGCTTCCGTAGTGCTAAACAGCACGGATGAAGCAGTGATAGGTGTGGGAGGCACCGTTTCACGTTCGGCGTATGTAACCCCCACAAATGCCACCTACCCGACCATCAGCTGGACCTCGGGCGACGTGTCCGTTGCTACCGTATCGGGCGGAGTGGTGACCGGAAGGGGAGGAGGGACCACGAACATAACTGCCACGGCTGACGGGGTGTCCTCAAGTTTTAAGGTTACCGTAAAAAGCTCGGTAACGGGAGTGTCGCTTGACAGATCGTCCATGAGCCTGGTGAAGGGCAGCACTCAGACACTGACTGCAACAGTATCCCCGGCTGATGCATCCAACAAGTCGGTCACCTGGACTTCGTCTTATCCGGCCATAGCTTCGGTCGACGATAAGGGGAAGGTCACGGCGCTGTACCCGGGCAGGACCGTGATAACCGCGACCACAGTAGAGGGCGAAAAAAAGGCTGTATGCGAAGTCACTGTCCTTCCGCCGCCTGTGTCGTCAGTATCACTTGACAGGGAGGAAGCAAGGCTCACCGTAGGGGAGAACCTGGGTCTTGCGGCAACTGTACTTCCTGCAGATACGGCCGACAAGACAGTCGCATGGAGGAGCAGCAATGAAAGTGTCGCAACAGTTGACAGCGGGGGGACCGTAAGGGGTATCAGCATGGGATCCGCAATGATCACAGTCACGACGAACAGCGGTAACAAGACCGCCATATGCGATGTTATAGTGACATCAGTCTCCTCTGCCAATACGATCACTTACAGTAAGGGAGATGACGGGACTGTCACGGTTACCGGAACCGAAGGTGACGATACCGGGGACCTGGTCATACCCGGCACGATCCGGGGGGATGATGTGACTGCCATAGGAAATGGAGCTTTTAAAGGCTGCGGTGCTTTTACCGGAAGCCTTGTCATACCGGCAGGCATTACTTACATAGGAACGGATGCTTTTGACGGTATGTACGGCATCAGCAGGATAGAGAACAGGTCCGGCAAGTACGTATCGGCTTCATACTTTATCAGCGAAAGCAGGAAGGATGACGAGTGCTTTGCGGACAGCAGCGGAAATAAGATATACTATGGGGAAATGCTTGGCAGGGGGACATACATCCGCCATTATCTTGCAAGATATGTAAGTATCGATCAGGATTTTGCCACCGTGAAAGAAGGCGAAACGATCAGTCTTAAGGCTGCAGTATTTCCCGAAAAGGCAACCGATAAGAGAGTCGTATGGTCAAGTTCTGATAAGAGTGTTGCCACGGTATCGCCGGATGGTATAGTAAGCGGTATTGACGGCGGGAAGGCAAGGATAAAAGCTGTATCTGCCGATACCGGTGTGTGGGCCGAATGTGAGATCACGGTAGAAGGTGATGAACCTGTTTCCCCGGCGCCCGATCCGCAGGATGAAAATGATCCTGTAAGCCCGACACCCGCGCCTGCAAATGACCCGACACCACAGCCTGCAACTGATCCTACGCCCGTGCCTACGAAGGTACCTGAGTCCGTGCCTGTGAAGGGACCTACGCCCGTACCTACAAAAGTGCCGGTATCCGAGCCGGAGAAAGAACCTACACCGCAGCCCACAAAGACACCTGTACGGGAACCGGAGACCACTCCCGTGCCGACCGTAACCCCTGTTCCGGTCGTGACACCGTCTCCGGCGCCCGTTGCGGGAATTGAAAAGGTAGAACTGAACAAGAAGAAGACAACCCTGGTAAAGGGAAAGACCTTAAAGCTGAAAGCCACCCTGTATCCGGAGAATGCGGCGGATAAGACCGTAAGCTGGAAGAGCTCCAACAAGAAGATCGCGACCGTGAGCAGGACCGGAAAGGTTAAGGGAAAGAAGAAAGGAAGCGTGACCATAACGGCGACCGCCACCAACGGAAAGAAGGCCAAGTGCAAGGTGAAGGTAGTAAATCCGGTAAAGGTCAAGAGCATAAAGCTCAACCGAAAAAAGGCCACGATCAGTGTCGGTAAGACCACAAAGCTCAAGGTTACCTTTAATCCCAAAAAGCCGACGGACAAAAGTATCAAATGGAAGAGTTCCAACAAGAAGATCGCGACCGTGAGCAAGACCGGCAAGGTTAAGGGAAAGAAGAAAGGAAAGGTCACCATAACCGCTGTTTCGGGGGATGGCGGTAAAAAAGCAAAATGCACAGTAACTGTTAAGTAAGACCGGATAACGACAAAGTGCCGGGCCCTTTCCGCATATGGAAAGACCACGGCACTTTGCCTGTTTTTGGCTGTCTGCGACCGGATTTGTTTTTTTGCCATTGTTATATTATAATCTGAATGTCACGTTTTTGGGTGGCGGTTACCTGTTTTTGAGTTTTGGACGGAGGTTTTGCGTGTACAAGGATATAATAACCTGCAGTTCGTGCAGTCATTTTTTTATAAATTCGGAAGGCGTATCGATGTGCGACAATCCCCGGGGACTTCCTTTCCCATCAACGGCGGATTACTGCTCAGGTGCAGAGAAGTCTGACAAGGACAGGACTGTAGATAATTCCGAACTTCTGAAGCTTGTTTATGAACAGCGAAGAAGCGGAAAGTAGTTACGCAAGGTAGAGACTCTGACCATTATGGATGAGATAATCAGGTAAAGATGGGGAAGAAAAAGAACAGGTTCTGGACCTTAATAGCATTGTTGCTCGCAGCGATATCCATATGGGTGGTCGCACGCCAGACCAAGAACTATTCCTTTGAGGATTTTAAAGAATACGTTACAAGCGGAGATCCTTTCTGGATCACCATGGCGATATTGTGTATGGCCGGCTACATCGTGTTTGAAGGACTGGCGATCCTGTGCGTTCTTAAGGCCTTCGGCCATCGCCGGGCCATTCACAAGGGCATAATCTATTCCGCTTCGGATATCTATTTTTCAGCCATAACACCTTCGGCAACGGGAGGCCAGCCGGCCTGCGCCTTCTTCATGATGGCGGACGGTGTCCCCGCAGGCGTGAGTGCGATAACCCTCCTCCTTAATCTCGTGATGTACACCATGTCCATCATGACCATAGGGATAATTGCCATCATACTGCGGCCCGGTATCTTCATCAATTTTGCGATCCCGTCCAAGATACTCATCATCATAGGTTATCTTATACTCGGAACAATGAGTGCTTTCATGATCATGCTTATCAAGCGGGAAGACTGGGTTCATGGCATAGGCCATTTCTTTATCAGGTTATTTTCCAGGATAAAGATAATCAGGAACATAGAAAGATTTGAGAACAAACTGGACCGGATCACAAACGAGTACAGGGACTGTGCGGAGATGATCGACGGACAGAGGGGGATGCTGGTAAAGTGTTTCCTCTATAATTTTTTGCAGAGAGCCCTGCAGATATGTGTTTCATCCATGGTATTCCTGGCGGGAGGCGGAATGGCATCCCAGGCTGTTGATATATGGGTCACGCATGCTTTCGCCGTGATCGGATCCAACTGTGTTCCTGTTCCCGGAGCCATCGGAGTCATAGACTTTCTGCTGGTTGACGGAATGTGCGACCTGATGTCGGAATCCGACGCCATAAGCCTTGAGTTCGCCAGCCGTGGAATATCCTTCTATATATGTGTACTGGCCTGTCTCCTGATAGTCGGGGTGGGTAATTTTGCCCTTAACAGGAGAGGAGAAAATACGGAAAAGAGGAAATAAAATGCTCGGATATTACAACTACACTGTCATACTTACCTATCTGTCGCTCGTGTCGGCGGGACTGGGGATAACGATCTCCCTCATAGGTCCGGGGCACCCCTTTCTGGGGACTTTTTTCCTGCTCTTTTGCGGACTGTGCGATGCATTTGACGGAGAGGTGGCCAGACGTAAAAAGGATAGGACGGAGGACGAGATCAAGTTCGGGGTCCAGATAGATTCACTGTCGGATCTGGTGGCTTTCGGTGTGCTCCCGGCCATAATCGGGGAAGCGATGATATGGCAGAATCCGGAGTTTTCCATGGTGCCCAGGCTTCATACGGGAGATCCGCTTGATATCATAGTTCCCATCCTGGCCATGCTGGTCATGATGCTGTATGTTCTCATGGCCATGATAAGACTGGCTTACTTCAACGTCATGGAAGAGAAGAGGCAGAAAACGGAAACGGGTAAGCGTAAGTCCTATACCGGTCTCCCGGTCACCAGTGCAGCCCTGATCTTTCCTTTTGTCATGCTGCTCCAGTTCATGACACCCCTTGACATGACGGTCGTATATTACGGTGTCATGGTCCTTGTGGGTTATCTGTTCGTATCCAAGATAGAGGTTAAGAAGCCGGGTGTGAAGGGTGTTCTGATCCTGTGCGCGATAGGTGCTGCTGAGTTCGTCATAATGCTGATACTGAGGTCACTGGCAAAATAGGGGGAAGATATGCTCCGCTTTTTGTATGGAACCGTCCCGGGACGGGTACTGCTTAAGATACTGACAAACCGCCGTATTTCAATCATATGCGGCCGCTTTCTTGATTCGCGTGCATCCCTTCCGCTTATCCGGCCTTTTGTGCGGGCCAATTCCATAGATCTGTCCCAGTATTATTCAAAAGATTTTCACTGCTTCAACGACTGTTTTGCCAGATTGATAAAACCGGGCATGCGGCCTTTTGACAGTGATCCTTCTGCTTTTGTATCGCCCTGCGACGGATTGCTTACCGTGTATGAGATAAAAGAAGGAATGGTAATACCGGTCAAACAGTCGGGCTACAGTCTGGCCAGGCTTCTTCATTCAAGGAAGCTGGCGGGAAGGTTTGAGGGCGGATACTGCCTGGTATTCAGGCTGTGTGTGGACAATTATCACCGCTATGCTTATTTTGACAGCGGCATCAAAGGTGATAACCATTTCATCGAAGGAAAGCTTCATACGGTACAGCCCATAGCACTTGAAAAAGTCCCTGTATTTACAGAGAACTGCCGTGAATACTGTGTCATGAAGACCGACAATTTCGGTACGGCGGTGCAGATGGAAGTGGGAGCCATGCTGGTAGGCAAGATCAAGAACCATCACAAAAAGCACAGCTTCAGGCGTGGCCAGGAGAAAGGATGCTTCCTGTACGGAGGCTCGACCATAATACTTCTCATACAAAAAGACAGGCTCTGCATGGATGACAAGATACTAGCAGCATCCGCAAAAGGAGCTGAGACGGCTGTAAAAATGGGTGAAAAACTGGGAAAGGTGGCAGGCCTCATCCTGCGCTGACTGTTAGAGCCGGATCTGATGCCGGCCGGCATCTCCTTAAAAGAAAAACTCGATAACAAGGACTGTGAGGCAGCATATGACGGCTGTCTCGAATAGATTTTTACGAAACCATGCGACGATGATCCCGACAAGCAGAGCGGCATAGCCTGCGGCCGGGTTTTTTGTTGCCTCTGTGATGGCCGGAAAGGTCATGACCGAAAGGGTAACGTAAGGGACATAGTAAAGGAAGGACTTGACAAAAGGGCTGTTTATCTGCCTGCGCAGAAGGGTGGTCGGAAGTGCCCTTATCAGGAGGCTTACCAGAGCAGCTATGGTTATATAGATGAAAATGCTGTGGTTCACGCTTCCTCCTCCTTTCGCGGAAACAGTACGGCGGCAGCGGCCGAGATGGCGACTGTCAGGATGATGGTCCTGGTCCCTGTTGATATGCTCTTAAAAAGATCGAGCCTTGAAAATGCGAAACTTGCCGCAAAGCTGACGGCAATGAGGATGCCGATCAGTTTATCTTCCTTTGCGGGCGGGATAATTATAGCCAGGAACATGCCGAAGAGGGCGACCGACAGAGCGCTGACGATCCGGTCAGGCATAACGCTTCCGGAAAAGCATCCTATGGCAGAGCCCGCAGCCCACATGGGAATGGATACTGCCATCCCCCCGTACATATAATTGGGATTGAAGGTGCCCGGCCGGGCTATGCTGATACCGAAGAGCTCATCAGTGATCCCGAAGCCGGCAAAAAGCCTGTGACCGAACGAGAGCATGGGATGCATGCGCTGGCTCAGGGCACAGCTCATAAGAAGATACCTGGCATTTGCTATGAATATCATCACGGCCATCTCGATGTAGGTGGCATTGGCGCCGATCATGGAATATACAGCGTACTCACCGGCAGATGCATGACAGAGTATGCTGGTGATCATGCAGGTAAAAGGTGTGAGCCCGATGGCCTTGGCTGTTATGCCCAGGGAAAATGCGACCGCAAAATATCCGAGCCCGATGGGAATGCCGTCACGCATGCCCTTCAAAAGCTCGGAGCGGTTATTCTTATGTTTTAGAGAGTAATCCGGTTTCATGACCATAACAGTTTACAACGTGCTTGTCATTTTGCCAAGACATGATATTATGATAAGGTCCGATGCAGGCGTGAGAGTGCGGATAGTGTATTTCATGGTGTGGATTTCGGATCACCTCATGTATCGTATCGGTTAAGTTTAAATTGATGTGTCAGCTTTTTATGAAAATCTGACATGTGGCCTGCGCACTTTACCGAAGGTGAATAAAACTGCGCGGGTGGTTCCCAAAAAAGGAGGATGGATAATGGCAGATCTAAGACCGGAATCACTTAAAAGAATTACCGATGCAGCAGCTGCATGTGCATTTATCGATGACCAGATAAAGGCGCTCAAGGAACAGGTGGGAGACAACAAGGTCCTCCTCGCCCTTTCCGGTGGAGTTGACTCGTCAGTTGTGGCAGCACTTCTTATAAAGGCGATAGGAAAGAATCTTGTATGCGTCCATGTCAACCACGGACTGCTCAGAAAGGGTGAACCTGAGCAGGTCATAGAGGTGTTCAGGGACCAGATGGATGCAAATCTCATATATGTCGATGCCGTTGACAGGTTCCTCGACAAGCTTGCCGGCGTATCGGATCCCGAGACCAAGCGCAAGATCATAGGTAAGGAGTTCATAGACGTATTTGCGGAGGAAGCCGCAAAGCAGGACGGTATCAGATTCCTGGCTCAGGGCACCATCTATCCCGATATACTCGAGTCGGACGGCGTCAAGGCTCACCACAATGTGGGCGGCCTGCCCAAGGAACTTGACTTCGAACTGGTAGAGCCCGTCAAGTACCTCTATAAGGATGAGGTCAGGATCGTCGGCAAGGAACTCGGCCTTCCCGACAACATGGTATACCGTCAGCCCTTCCCCGGCCCGGGCCTGGGTGTCCGCTGCGTTGGCGCCATCACAAGAGACAGGCTTGAGGCAGTCAGGGAATCCGACGCGATCCTTAGAGAGGAATTTGCGGCAGCGGGCCTTGAAGGAAAAGTATGGCAGTACTTCACCGTTGTTCCGCCTTTTACCTCAACAGGCATCAAGGAAGGCAAGCGTACCGATGACTGGATGGTCATCATCCGCGCAGTCAACTCCATCGATGCGACAAGTGCGACCATAGAAGAGATCCCTTACGATCTCTTAAAGAAGATCCGCGACAGGATATTCGCAGAGGTCAAGGGCGTCAACCGCGTCCTCTACGACCTTTCAACAAAGGGCCCGGCTACCATAGAATATGAATAGAATTATTCTATCTTATCATCCGGAAGATGAAGCTTTACGACCCGTAGAAGTTCTTTGATTTCTACGGGTTTGCTTATGTAATCGGAAAAGCCTTTATCAAGGTATTCTTCACGAACACCGCTTAATGCATTGGCT
>JAILLI010000105.1 GCA_024693225.1 Lachnospiraceae bacterium | reverse complement strand
CGTATATGATACGGCCGCAAGATGCGTATTCTCGGAGCCGCCCGTTGATGACCTCTATGAAGAGGATTTCCCCAGGCAGGAGGATGACAGGGTCTTCTCGGTCGAGTATCTTCCGGGCCAGTTCGACCAGCGTGCGGATTCGGCAGTGCAGTGCGTCCAGTTCATAAGCGCCGATGCCCAGCCCATAATAAAGACTGCCACCACATACTGCCTTTCGGGCCATATCACGGATGATGAGTTCGAAAAGATCAGATCATACTGTATCAATCCCGTAGACAGCAGGCAGACCGGTTTCGACAAGCCCGACACCCTGGTCACGGAGTATGATGAGCCGGAGGATATCAAGGTATTTGACGGCTTTTCACAGATGCCCGAAGAGGATCTTAAGAAGCTGTACGATTCCCTTGGCCTGGCCATGACCTTCAGGGATTTTCTCCATATACAGACCTATTTCGCAAATGATGCAAAGCGCGATCCGACCATGACCGAGATCCGCGTGCTCGATACATACTGGAGCGACCACTGCAGACATACTACCTTTTCCACGGAGCTTAGGAACATCAGCTTCGAGGACGGCCCCTATAAGAGCCTTTTTGAGAAGACTTTTGACGATTATAAAAAAGCTCGTAAGGATGTCTACGGCGACAGGGATGACAAGTTCATCTGCCTTATGGATATAGCCCTTATGGGTATGAAGGAGCTGAAGAAGCAGGGTAAGCTGGCAGATCAGGAGGAATCCGACGAGATCAATGCCTGCTCCATAGTGGTCCCTGTGAAAGTGGACGGAAAGGAAGAAGAGTGGCTGGTAAGCTTCAAGAACGAGACCCATAACCATCCTACCGAGATAGAGCCCTTCGGAGGAGCGGCAACCTGTCTTGGCGGGGCCATACGTGATCCCCTTTCGGGGCGCAGCTATGTATATCAGGCCATGCGTGTTACCGGTGCATCCGATCCCACAGTACCCATGACTGACACGCTTCCGGGCAAGCTCCCGCAGAAGAAGCTGGTCCGCGGGGCAGCGGCCGGATACTCTTCATACGGGAACCAGATCGGTCTCGCGACCGGATATGTCAAGGAGATATATCATCCCGATTACGTTGCAAAGCGTATGGAGATAGGAGCGGTCATGGGAGCGGCCAGAAGGTCTGATGTGGTAAGGGCCACTTCCGATCCGGGGGACGTGATCATACTGCTTGGCGGCAGGACAGGAAGGGACGGCTGCGGCGGTGCGACCGGTTCGTCAAAAGCCCATACCCTTTCATCCATAGAGACATGCGGAGCCGAGGTCCAGAAGGGTAATGCTCCCACGGAACGCAAGCTTCAGAGGCTCTTCAGGAGACCCGAGGTTTCAAGGCTCATACGCAAGTGTAATGATTTCGGTGCAGGCGGTGTTTCCGTTGCGATAGGAGAGCTGGCTGACGGACTTATCGTGGACCTTGACAAGGTGCCCAAGAAATATGCGGGGCTTGACGGAACGGAGCTGGCCATCTCCGAATCACAGGAGAGGATGGCGGTAGTTGTAGCGCCCGATGATGTTGATACTTTTCTTGCCTATTCGGCAGAAGAAAATCTCGAAGCTGTACCCGTTGCAAAGGTTACCGAGGAGAAGAGACTGGTCCTTATGTGGCGGGGAAACAAGATCGTTGATCTGAAAAGATCCTTCCTTGATACCAACGGCGCCCACCAGGAGACCGATGTGCTCGTAGAGGAGCCAAAGGAAGACGGATTTTTCGATAAGCCCATAATAGGCCCTGTCGGAGCCGATGTTGACAAGGGTGACTTTGCATCCGCACTTCGCGATTCACTTTCAGATCTTAACGTCTGTTCCCAGAAGGGTTTGGTGGAGATGTTCGACAGCTCCATAGGAGCCGGATCCGTCCTCATGCCTTACGGTGGAAAGACCCAGCTTAGCGAGACCCAGGTCATGATAGCCAAGCTTCCTGTAAGGTCGGGTAAATGCGACACCGTTACCATGATGAGCTACGGTTTCGATCCCTTCCTTTCAAGCTGGAGCCCCTATCACGGAGCAATGTATGCGGTAACCGAATCGGTTGCAAAGATAGCAGCTGCAGGAGGAGATCCCGCAAAGATAAGATTTACTTTCCAGGAATATTTCAGAAGGATGTCGGAAGACCCTGCCAGATGGAGCCAGCCTTTTGCGGCCCTGCTCGGCGGTTTTGCGGCCCAGATGGGCTTCGGCCTTCCTTCGATCGGTGGCAAGGATTCCATGTCCGGAACCTTCCGCGATATAGACGTTCCGCCTACCCTTGTATCCTTTGCGGTTGATGTTGCGGATGCATCGGATGTGGTAACAGGCGAGCTCAAGGAAGCGGGCAATAAGCTCGTTCTCATCGATATAAAACAGGGTAAAAAGGAGACGGTTGATTTTGCCGATGCCATGGATCAGTACAAAAAGTTTCATGATGATGTCAGACGCGGCATCATAAAGTCGGCTTATGCCGTAAACGGCTACGGGATGGCCGTCGCTCTTTGCAGGATGGCTTTCGGTAACATGCTTGGATTTAAGATCGAGCATTCGGTTGACATACGGTCTCTTTTTGCGCCGCTCTACGGGCAGATCATAGCCGAGGTATCGGGAAGCGATGTGAGCGCTCTTTCGGGCAGATATACCCTGATAGGTGAAGTGACATCGGATGGTCTTGTAAGCTACCAAAACTCTTCCGTAGCTCTTACGGAAGCGGTCGATATATGGAAAAAGCCCCTCGAGAAGGTCTTCCCCACAAGAAGCTATGAGGATAAGAAGACACTCTCACAGGATGTATATGACCTTGCTTCTTCCGGCAAGTCGGTCTATGTATGCAAGAACAAGGTTGCAAAGCCTTCCGTTTTCATCCCGGTATTCCCCGGCACCAACTGCGAGTATGACAGCGCAGCCGCTTTTGAGCGGGCGGGAGCCAATGTCATCACGCAGGTATTTACCAACCGGAATGCCAAAGATATAAGAGACAGCGTGGAAGCCTTCAGAAAGGGTATAAGTGCTTCCCAGATGATAATGTTCCCCGGCGGATTTTCAGCCGGTGACGAGCCTGACGGCAGCGCCAAGTTCTTTGCCACAGCGTTCAGGAACCGGGCCCTCTTTGAAGCGGTAACGGACCTTCTTGAAAAGCGGGACGGACTGGTCCTTGGTATATGCAACGGCTTCCAGGCCCTGATCAAGCTGGGTCTCGTTCCTTCCGGCAGGATCACGGGACAGGATGAGACATCACCCACCCTTACCTATAATACCATCAACAGACATGTATCCAAAATGGCTTATACAAAAGTCGTATCGAACCTGTCGCCCTGGCTGTTAAAAGCCGATAACGGTGCCACATATGTCATTCCCGTATCCCACGGGGAGGGCCGTTTTGTAGCCGGGCCGGAGGTCATGAAGGAACTTTTTGCCAACGGACAGGTAGCGACCAGATACTGCGATCCGTCAGGCAAGGTCACCATGGACGAGGAGTATAACGTAAACGGATCATACGAAGCTATTGAAGGTATCACCAGTCCGGACGGAAGAGTGTTCGGAAAGATGGGTCACGCCGAAAGGCGGGGCGATAACGTTGCCGTGAACATTTACGGCAGGCAGGATATGCAGATATTTGAATCCGGTGTCGCATATTTCATGTAACGGGGTAGTTTATGCTGAATTTTGGAAAGACCGGTAAATTCTCATTTTCAAAATGGCTGAAGAAGATCAGGAAGGAAAAGGCACTTGTCCACCTGATCGGCATCTGTGCTGTCCTGATCATTGCCTGTATGCTTGTCAGCGCCATACATGTCAGGAGGATCTTTTCGGCTTTTGAGCAAAACTCATATGATTACGTCATCAACAGGTCCGAGCTGACATCGCAGTATTTTTCGGAAAACTTTGACAGAAAAGGCTCCTTTGTCCTGGCCGAGGCCAATGTCCTGGCCCAGGATGAGGATATAGACAAGGGTTCCATCTGCAACTGCCTGAAAGTCCTCGAGGAGACCGGTGAGTTTTCTTTTGCCCGTTATGTAAGTAACCGTGGTATAGTCTATCAGCCCAACGGATCTTTGAACTCAACCCTCCTTTCATCCTATAACAATATCCTTGATCCCGATAAGAGTATCAATGTTTACAGGAATTTTTCACCGGAGTTGACCAAGGATGAGATCTGCTTTGCGGCACCGGTCAATAAGAACGGTGTCTTCCAGGGCTACGTCATAGGTGCTGCCAGGGCGGCCGTCATGTTCGAGAGTATTTCCATGGGATCATCCACCCTGGTGGCCGAAAGGTATCTTACGGATGATGTCGGAAACATAGTCGCATATGTTAAGAACAACGATCTTTACGACGGGTCGGGAAAGAACATCTTCGATATCCTGACAAGGGACTGTATCGATGACTACGCGGCACAGCAGGTAAGGGACGAGGTCCTCAACGAGATCAACCCCAACGGGATCATCAACAGGACCATCTCGGTAGACGGAAGGGAAGGGAATGCCCTTTACAAGCAGCTTTCCGGTTCTTCGGGATGGGCCATCTACTACATAGTCTATTCGGACGAGGTAAGAAGGACTATCCAGCCCGTCCTTATCGAATCCTTTGTTGCCATGCTCATCGTCATATTGCTGATGGGTATCATAGCATCCTTTGTGGCCCGCTACATCGAAGTGGAGCAGAAGAAGGTATTCGACCTCGCCTATGTCGATGAGCTCACACGGGCACCCAACGAGAATGCTTTCAAGGAAAAGGCGACAGAGCTCCTGCTTGACAACCCGGAAGTCCCCTATATGCTGGTGTGTTTTGATGTCATGAATTTCCGTTACATCAACGAGGGCTACGGACACCTGAAAGCCGACATGCTCCTTCGTGATATAGCGGTTGCCATAAGGGAATCCTATGCATATAACGAAACCTTCGGCAGGCTTTCCGCAGACCGTTTCGTCGGGCTGTGCGTTGATGATGACAGGTCAGTGGAGCGGAAGGAATTTGTATCCGAAAAGATAGCCAGGACGACCGAAGAGATAGGAATGAAGTACCCCATAAAGTTCAAGACGGGTATATATTACATAAGGGACAAAAAAGAGCCCATATCGGATATGATCGATAAGGCAAACCTGGCCCGTAAGTCTGTCCGCTCCGATTCGAGAAACCTCGAAGCTGAGTACCATGAGCAGCTGATGGAGGAGACAAGAAAGCAGGAGAGGGTCGAATCGCGCATGCATGAGGCCCTTGAGAACGGCGAGTTCCATCCTTATCTGCAGCCCAAGTGGGATATGGCAGCTGATACCATATACGGAGCGGAAGCCCTTGTCAGATGGGTCGACAAGGCAGGCAATGTCATACCGCCGGGTGACTTCATACCGGTATTTGAAAGGAACGGCTTTATCGAGTATGTCGATTTTTACATGCTCGAGGCCATATGCAAATATATCAGGGAGATGATCGATGAGGGACGGGAAGTCTATCCCGTATCCATCAACCAGTCCAGGTACCTCCTCTATGATCCCAACTACATAATGAAGGTTCAGGAGATCATGCTCAAATACAAGGTACCCAAGGGCCTCATCGAACTTGAGATCACCGAGACCGTCTTCTTCAATGAAAAAGAGAGGATGCTGGACGTCATGAGGAACCTCAAGGAGTTCAACATGAACCTGTCCATAGACGATTTCGGATCGGGCTATTCCTCCCTCAATCTGCTGCGTGATATCCCCTTTGATGTGCTCAAGATCGACAGGGGCTTCCTTGACGAAAGTGCGCAGAGCGAGAGCGGAAAGTGGATACTGCGTAAGATCGTGGAGATGGCGGAAGGCCTTAACCTCAAGGTCATCTGTGAAGGTGTTGAGACTCATGAACAGGTTGAAATGCTTCTCGATATAGGATGTATATATGCCCAGGGCTTCCTCTATTCGCGGCCTATCCCCATAGAGGAGTTTATGGAAAAATACAATACTCCCATCGAGGACAGTGATCCGGAGACAGACGTTGAACAGGGTTAATCACGCAAAGGAACTTGAAAAGATAATAAAACATATAGCAGGCAGCCGGGAAAGTGCAGATGCGCCTCTTCCCAGGCTGCTTCTGCATTGCTGCTGTGCTCCCTGCAGCAGTTACTGTCTGATGTATTTATTGCCCTATTTTGAGATCACCTGCTTTTATTACAATCCCAATATCACTGATGAGGATGAATACAAAAAGAGGCTGGCAGAACTTAAAAGGCTTGCAGGGATAATAAACGAGACCGAAGCGGAAAGGCTTTGCGGCCGTAAGATCGCAGTTACGGACGGAGCCTATGATGCCGATATTTTTCTGGAAAAAGTGAAGGAGCAGGATCTCGCCTCCTGTCCCGAAGGGGGTATGCGCTGCCACATGTGCTTTACGCTCAGGCTTTCGGCGGCATATGACGAGGCGGTCCGGGGAGGCTTTGACTATTTTACGACCACTCTTACCATCAGTCCCCATAAGGATGCACAGCTTATCAATACGATAGGATATGACATAGCATCAAAAGGCGCTGCCACGTGCGGCAGCGCCTCTCCGATCTGGCTTCCTTCTGATTTTAAAAAGAATGACGGTTATAAGATGTCGGTCGTCCTGTCCGAAAGGTTCGGCCTCTACAGGCAGAACTACTGCGGGTGCGATTTTTCCCGGAGATAAGGGATAAGGCCCGCTTACATCTTCTGTCAGACGGCGAATAGCTGTCCGTCTTTTTCATCTACTGTTATGACATCGCCTTCTTCAATATTCCCTTCGAGGATCTTTTTGGCTGCAAGTGTTTCCACGGTACGCTGCATGAACCTTTTCAGGGGTCTTGCACCGTATACGGGATCGTAGGCATTCTCTACGATGAAGTCTCTGGCCTTATCCGTAAGGGCTATGGAAAGTTCCCTGTCGGAAAGCCTGCGGTTTACATCGTCAAGGATCAGTTTCATGATACCGCCTATGTTATCATGCGTTAAGGGCTTGAAGAGTATGGTCTCGTCCAGACGGTTTAAGAATTCCGGACGGAAGCTTGCGCGAAGCTCGTTCATGACCGAAGCCTCCGCCTCGGCACTTATATTCCCGTTTTCATCGATGCCGTCGAGCAGGTACTGGGCCCCTATGTTGCTTGTCATGATCAGTATGGTGTTCTTGAAGTCAACGGTACGTCCCTGTGAGTCGGTTATGCGGCCGTCATCAAGGACCTGGAGCAGGACGTTGAAGACATCGGGATGGGCCTTTTCTATCTCATCAAAGAGGACTACCGAATAGGGCTTGCGCCTTACGGCTTCGGTAAGCTGTCCGCCCTCCTCATATCCTACATATCCGGGAGGCGCTCCTATAAGACGGGATACGGAAAACTTCTCCATATATTCGCTCATGTCGATACGGACCATGTTGGTCTCATCATCAAAGAGGCTTGCTGCAAGTGATTTGGCAAGCTCCGTCTTGCCGACACCGGTAGGGCCCAGGAAGAGGAAAGATCCTATGGGCTTGGCCGGATCCTTGATACCGGCCTTGGACCGAAGGATCGCCTCGGTCACCTTGGTCACACCTTCATCCTGGCCTATGACACGCTTATGGAGCTCGTCATCAAGGTGAAGGATCTTTTCGCGCTCGCCCTCTGTAAGCTTTGACACCGGAATACCGGTCCAACGGCTTACTATCCGGGATATCTCCTCATCGGAGACGTTCTCATGCACCAGGGAAAGGTCCCGGCTCCTTACGATCTCTTCCTCGGCTTCAAGCTGGGCCTTAAGCCTGGGAAGCTTGCCGTACTGGAGCTCACCTGCAAGCTCGTAGTTGTTCTCACGCTTTGCTATCTCTATATTGTTGTTGGTCTCCTCGATCTCCATACGAAGGGCGGAAAGCTTGTCCACAGCGGCTTTTTCATTTTCCCACTGGGCCATCTTGCCTTCAAATTCCTCCCTGACCTCGGCCAGCTCACGGCTTAAGGCCTCAAGCCTTGACAGGCTTAAGGCATCGCTCTCTTTTTTGAGGGCAGCTTCTTCGATCTCAAGCTGCATCTTGCGGCGGTTGAGCTCATCAAGCTCCGCCGGCATGGAATTCTTCTCTGTCTTGACCAGGGCGCATGCTTCATCGACAAGATCGATGGCCTTGTCCGGAAGGAACCTGTCGGAGATATAGCGGTCAGACAGGGTGGCTGCGGCAACAAGGGCAGTATCGAGTATCTTGACCCCGTGGTAGGTCTCGTATCTCTCCTTAAGACCTCTTAAGATGGAGACGGTATCCTCGACGGTCGGTTCATCGACCATGACCGGCTGGAACCTCCTCTCAAGGGCTGCATCCTTTTCTATATACTGCCTGTACTCGTCAAGGGTGGTGGCGCCTATGCAGTGAAGCTCGCCCCTTGCAAGCATGGGCTTTAACATATTGCCGGCATCGAGAGCTCCGTCGGTCTTGCCTGCTCCGACTATAGTATGGAGCTCATCTATGAAAAGTATGATCCTGCCGTCGCTTGCCGCAACATCCTCCAGAACGGCCTTGAGACGTTCCTCGAATTCGCCCCGGTATTTGGCACCGGCGACAAGGGCTCCCATATCGAGAGCGAAGATGGTCTTGTCTTTTAAGCCCTCGGGTACATCACCCCGGACTATACGCTGGGCCAGGCCCTCTACGACTGCGGTCTTGCCGACACCGGGCTCACCTATGAGGACAGGGTTGTTCTTGGTCTTACGGGACAGTATTCGGACTATGTTCCTTATCTCGGCATCCCTTCCTATAACGGGATCCAGCTTCTGGCTCCTTGCCCGCTCCACCAGGTCCTGGCCGTACTTTTCCAGGGTATCGTATGTGGCTTCGGGATTGTCGCTGGTAACGTTATGGTTGCCGCGAACGGAAGCAAGGGCGGTAAGGAAGCGCTCCCTTGTGATGCCGTACTCCTTGCACAGGTCTTTAATGTCGCTGTCGGGGTACTTGAGCATGGACAAAAAGAGGTGCTCGACCGATACGTATCCGTCATTCATGGACTTTGCCTCATCCTCGGCCGAGACCAGGACCTTGTTGAGCTTGTCGCCCACATAAGCGCGCCCGCCCGAAACCTTGGGCCTCTTATTGATATGAGCCTCAACATTATCCTTGAAGTGGTCCGTGTTGATCTCCATCTTCTCTATGAGTTTGGGGATGAGACC
>JAILLI010000077.1 GCA_024693225.1 Lachnospiraceae bacterium | reverse complement strand
TTCGTTATAGCACGGAACCATTATGCTGATCGTCTTCATAACCTGTAAATTTTACCATCTATGAGAGATTAAGTCAAAAAGGCTGATAAAAGAGGACTTCGTAGGGCATGTTCCCAAGCTGCAGCTCGATCCTGTCCGTACATCTGTATCCGCTCTTCTCGCAGATCTCCTCGGAAAACGGGGTATAGGCCCCGCTGACATCAAAGGTTATAAGGCTGTATGTATGGGCTGCGGCCTTATCTTCTATCCCCTCCCTGTATACAAGGTTCTGATCCACCAGCTGCCGGGAGAACCTTGTAAACTCATCCGGAAGTCCCGCGCCTGTCAGGGCCGTGACCGTGTCCGCATTCACCTCTCCGTCATGTCCGCATATGCAGTCTCCGCCCGCCAAAGACCGGTCCTCGGGATCTGCATCTCCTTCCGGCGACATATAGGCAAGGCTTCTGGCATAGAATACCTCCCCATTTTCGGCGCACCTGCTCACGATCTCATCTGCCTTCTGCCAGTTTGCGATCTCCTCCTGCGTCAATACATGAAGGGGAAGGCGTCCGAAGCCGAAATATATGATGAAGGCTGCTATTCCTACGTATACCGTTGCATGGACCAGTTGCCGTAACTTCCCTGCTGCAATTTCTTTAGACGTATCAGATTTTGGGATCCCGATATCCTCGAAACAGATAAGGGCAACTATCGTCACGAAGGGCATCCACAGCTGCAGGAAATATGACAGGAAGGCCCCATCATTCCTGCCTATAATGGCAAGCGGAGCCATCATGACTATGGATTGTACAACAGACATTATAAATACATCATTTTCCTTTATCTTCTTATCTCTTCCGGATCTGCGTTTTGTAAAGACTGACCAGATGACCGCGATAAGGATCACGGCGAACAGGGGGCCGAATATGGTCATAAGATATATGAACTGGTCGGCCAGGGTCGATATCAGACCCCCGCCTCCGACCGCGGTTCCAAGATAGGTAAAGAAGAAGGCCTTTGTCCAGTAGAGTGGCCAGAAGTTGGTGATGATCCCCACTGCAAGAACGTTGATGGCAAGGGTCCAGAAAAAGAGCTTTATGGCATCTCTTACCCTGTAGAGCAGCATATATATGAACAGGCCCGCTGCCACGAACACCAGATACTGCTTGGTATAAAAGCAGAGGGTGATCCCGAGAGCGCATACAAAGGGTTTGTTCTTTATCCTCGGTGATACTGCGGCTGCGCAGGTAAGAAGGAGCAGGAACAGGCCAAGGTCATCGGGTGCTGCCGATATGTACCCATACCTGAAGTGACAGAACATGAATATGAGAGCCGCCAGGATAGGGGCTATCGTGGTCGTGCCTGTTTTTCCCCCTCTTTTTTCTCTTTCCCCCGATGCCTTATTGCCGCTTCCGGTAAGCCCGACTGCGTTTTCCTTCTTATCAGCAAGCTGGGCAAGGGCCCGGCTTGTCATGGCAAAGCCTATGACCGCGGATCCCAGTATGCTTGCAAGGGATATGGCAAAATGGGCTGTCACCGCCGAGCATCCCGTAATGTATGCTATTCCGGCTGCTATAAGACTGTTAAGAAAGGGATAATCGTAATTGATCCCGGGAACAGGCCGGGACACGGCATCAGCCGTATAGGGGCTGCGACCTGCAAGGAATTCGTTCGTGAGAACTATATTTGAAGGCTCTAATATCTCCTTGGGATAGGGCAGGGCAATAAGGCCCGCATTTACTATCCTGTACACAAAGAAGAGGGCAGCCGCAAGAACTGCCAGGGATATGAGGCTGTACAGCCCGCTCTGATGTCTGAACTTATATATGAAACTTTTCAAATCGATATCTCCGGGGGCCCGATCATAGTGAACGGATTCAATTCCTTCACCTTGCGCCTGTTGCATGACACCAAAGGCGTCTACCTTATCTCATTGATATATGTTCCGATCTGTCTGCGTGTGACCTCGCATATATCCCGGTCCGAAGCATAAACACCATACCACTCCACCAGCTCCTTCATGGCCCTGTCTATGTTCCAGACAGGCCTCCAGCCCAGCTTTTCTTTGATCTTTGTGCAGTCAAGCTTAAGAAAACCGGCTTCATGAGGTCCGCCGTCAGATCTGTTGATCCATTTGATCTTATGATACCCGGCAGGCCCTCCCGCCTCGTCAGGTCCCATATCGTTCCACAGGTCACAGAACATGGTCGCTATCTGAGCCGTTGTCACGGCGTCACTGTCATCGGGTCCTATGTTATAGCACCCCTTTATCTCCGGATGGCTGTACTGTTCTGCCGCCACGCGAAGGTAGCATACGACCGGCTCCAATACATGCTGATAGGGTCTTGTGGAGTAGGGGTTCCGGACGATGATATCCTCTCCCTTTACGGCTGCTCTCACACAGTCGGGTATGATCCTGTCCGTCGCAAAGTCCCCGCCTCCTATCACGTTGCCTGCCCGCATGGTAGTGACCGAGGCGCCAAGGTCATTGAGGAAGGAATTTCTGTAGCAGTCGCTGACCAGCTCGGAGCATGACTTGGAATTGGAATAGGGATCATAACCGCACAGCTCTTCGTCCTCCCTGTACCCCTCTTCCCGCTCCGTATTGCGGTAGACCTTGTCTGTTGTGACGTTGATTATACTTTTCACCGAAGGTGTGAGCCTGCAGCACTCGAGCAGGTTCACAGTCCCAATGACGTTGGTCTCATAGGTCCCTACGGGATCCTTGTAGGATGTGCGCACGATCGGCTGGGCCGCCATATGTATGACTATCTCTGGCTTCGCCTCATCAAATGCCTCCTTAAGAGCGCCCAGATCCCGGATATCGGCATAGATGTTATGAAGGCTCCCCCCATACTCACCCTGTCCGTCATCATATCCCTCAAAACCCAGCAACTCGAAGAGGCTTGGCTTCGTCTCCGGACGCAGCGCATAACCCGTAACCCTTGCCCCGGCCATAAGGAGCAGGGCCGTCATCCACGACCCCTTGAAGCCGGTATGTCCGGTCACGAGCACCTTCTTATCTTTATAGAATGTCATAATGTCTTTTATCATGGGGATATTATGCGATATTTTGTGGGATATTGCAAGAACCCCTCGGTACCGCAATACCGAGGGGTTCGCTTTGTTATCGAGACATTATTGCATTTTTTGCGTTTCCGCTCTTTCATGGTAACACACTTCAGAGAAAATGCAAGAGGTTTTCTTACATCATACCACCCATGCCGCCGCCTGCGGGCATTGCCGGTGTCTCTTCCTTGATGTTGGCTACAACGGATTCGGTAGTAAGGAGTGTTGATGCCACGCTGGTTGCGTTCTGCAGGGCGCTCCTTGTAACCTTGACAGGATCAAGGATACCATCCTCTACCATGTCAACGTACTTCTCGCTGAGGGCATTGAAGCCTATACCTTCCTTGGATTCGCGCACCTTGTTGACTACAACGCTGCCTTCAAGGCCTGCATTCTCAACTATGGTATAAAGCGGTGCCTCAAGAGCCTTCAGGATGATGTTGACACCTGTCTTCTCATCGCCTTCCATCTTCTCTGCAAGCTTCTCTACTTCCTTGGCTGCATGTATATATGCACTTCCGCCGCCTGCTATGATACCCTCTTCAACAGCAGCTCTGGTTGCTGCAAGAGCATCTTCCATTCTGAGCTTGGCTTCCTTCATCTCTGTCTCTGTAGCTGCACCGACACGGATGACTGCTACGCCGCCTGCAAGCTTGGCCAGGCGCTCCTGAAGCTTCTCCCTGTCAAAGTCTGATGTTGTCTCTTCAATCTGCTTCTTGATCTGGGCGATCCTGCCTTCGATGGCCTTCTTGTCGCCTTCACCGTCAACGATGACCGTGTTCTCTTTCTGAACCTTGACTGACTTGGCATGTCCGAGCTGGTCAAGTGTCACTTCCTTAAGATCGAGGCCGAGTTCATCGGAGATGACCTGTCCGCCTGTAAGGATTGCTATATCTTCAAGCATGGCCTTCCTTCTGTCGCCGTATCCGGGAGCCTTGACACCTACTACCTGGAAGGTTCCGCGAAGCTTGTTGACAATAAGTGTTGTAAGAGCTTCACCCTCTATGTCCTCTGCGATGATGAGCAGCTTCTTGCCGCCCTGTACGATCTGCTCGAGGAGAGGAAGGATATCCTGGATATTGCTGATCTTCTTGTCTGTGATCAGTATGTAGGGATCCTCAAGATTGGCCTCCATCTTGTCCATATCCGTTGCCATATATGCACTGATATAACCTCTGTCGAACTGCATACCTTCAACCAGGTCGAGTTCCGTCTGCATCGTCTTGCTCTCTTCTATAGTGATGACACCGTCGTTTGAAACCTTCTCCATTGCATCGGCAACAAGATTTCCGACCTCATCATCACCTGCGGAGATCGATGCGACCCTTGCTATATGGTTCTTGCCATTTACGGCAGATCCCATCTTTGCGATAGCTTCAACGGCTACATCCGTAGCCTTCTTCATACCCTTCCTCATGATGATGGGGTTGGCGCCTGCTGCCAGGTTCTTCATACCTTCTGCTATCATGGCCTGGGCAAGGACTGTTGCGGTCGTTGTACCGTCACCTGCCGCGTCATTTGTCTTTGTAGCTACTTCCTTGACAAGCTGTGCTCCCATGTTCTCAAAAGCATCGGCAAGCTCTATCTCCTTGGCTATGGTCACACCGTCGTTGGTGATAAGGGGT
>JAILLI010000201.1 GCA_024693225.1 Lachnospiraceae bacterium | reverse complement strand
CTGAGCTTCTCAAAACCCTTGCGGTAGTCATCCGTATCAAGGAAGAACTCAGGCCGCCCGTCCTTCTCCTTGGCCGGGTCGGACGGATAGTCGTAATCCATGTGCTCGGTAAAGCACAATGTCCGTATCCCTTTTGAGATCGCGGCTTTTATCTGGTTCTCCATGGGTTCCTTACAGTCCGTGGAATAACTCGAATGTACGTGAATGTCAGCTCTTATCATACCTTTATGTCCCCCTGCAGGTAAAACCTGAAATATCTCAGAACATATCCGCAACCATGGTATTGTAACCGATTTTCCATCCTTATTCAATCGGCCTGTTTGTCATAAGTTGGTAAATAGCCAATGACAGAAATATCATATGATCGATGATGAAGCGGCCAAAGGTCGCTTCATTTGAAAAAGAAGGTGAAAATATCAGTTGTATTTTCCGAACAATGTGTGTAAAATAGGTATGTTGTAATTAGAGCAAAGAAAGCTTTAAGGATTTTAAATGTTCAGGAGGATTAAAACATGGCAGTAAAAGTTGCAATCAATGGTTTTGGTCGTATCGGTCGTCTCGCATTCAGACAGATGTTCGGCGCTCCCGGTTACGAAGTAGTTGCTATCAACGATCTTACAACACCCAAGATGCTTGCTCATCTTCTTAAGTATGATAGCGCACAGGGTAAGTATGCTCTCGCTGACAAGGTATCAGCAGGTGAAGATTCCATCACGGTTGACGGCAAGACTCTTAAGATCTACAAAGAGCCCGATGCAAACAACTGTCCTTGGGGCGCACTTGATGTTGACGTAGTTCTTGAGTGCTCAGGCTTCTATACATCCAAGGAAAAGGCACAGGCTCATATCAATGCCGGTGCCAAGAAGGTAGTTATCTCTGCTCCTGCAGGAAACGATCTTCCTACAATCGTTTACAATGTTAACCATACAACACTTACAAAGGATGACAAGATCATCTCAGCAGCTTCATGTACAACTAACTGTCTTGCACCCATGGCTAAGGCTCTTAACGACCTTGCTACGATCAAGTCAGGTATCATGAGCACGATCCATGCATACACAGGCGATCAGATGATCCTCGACGGACCTCAGAGGAAGGGCGATCTCAGAAGGAGCCGTGCAGGCGCCATCAACATCGTTCCCAACTCAACAGGTGCTGCAAAGGCTATCGGCCTTGTTATCCCTGAACTTAACGGCAAGCTCATCGGTAGCGCACAGCGTGTTCCTACCCCTACAGGTTCAACAACAATCCTTGTTGCAACAGTAGAGAAGTCCGTTACAAAGGAAGAGATCAATGCAGCCATGAAGGCAGCTTCATCAGAGTCATTCGGTTACAATGAGGACGAGATCGTATCAAGCGATATCATCGGTTCAACATACGGTTCGATCTTCGATGCAACACAGACAATGGTCGGCGCTGACAATCTTGTACAGGTTGTTTCATGGTACGACAACGAGAACAGCTATACATCACAGATGGTACGTACTATCAAGTACTTCGCTGAGCTCGGCTGATAATCATAAGAACCATAACCCCGGTCATAACTGGCCGGGGTTTTAGTGTCAAAAGGGACAGTTTAATCACAGGAGGAAAGATCATGGCACTTAACAAGAAGAGCGTTGACGATTTCAACGCAAGCGGCAAGAGAGTACTCGTAAGATGCGATTTCAACGTACCGCTCAAGGACGGTAAGATCACTGATGATACAAGGATCAGGGCAGCTCTTCCCACCATAGAAAAGCTTATAAAGGACGGAGCAAAGGTCATCCTCTGCTCACATCTTGGCAAGGTAAAGGAAGGCCCCAACGAGAAGGAAAGCCTTGCACCCGTAGCAAAGGCTCTTTCGGAAAAGCTTGGCAAGGAAGTTGTTTTTGTCGGTGATTATAATGTTACCGGACAGGCTGCAACCGATGCCGTAGCAGCAATGAAGGACGGAGATGTTGTTCTCCTTCAGAATACACGTTTCCGTGGCAAGGAAGAGACCAAGCCCGAGGATGCCGGCGATGCATTCGCAAAAGAGCTTGCAGATCTTGCCGATGATTATGTATGTGATGCTTTCGGATCTGCTCACAGAGCTCATGCTTCAGTAGCAGGCGTTACAAAGTTCATTTCCGAAAAGGGCGGCACAAACGCAGTCGGATACCTTATGCAGAAGGAGATCGACTTCCTCGGCAACGCAGTAGAGAATCCCGTACGTCCTTTCGTAGCGATCCTCGGCGGAGCAAAGGTCGCTGACAAGCTTAAAGTCATCGACAATCTCCTTGAAAAGGCAGATACTCTTATAATCGGCGGAGGTATGGCATTCACATTCCTTAAGGCAAAGGGATATGAGATCGGCAAATCTCTTGTTGACAATGAGAAGATAGATTATTGTAAGGAAATGATGGCCAAAGCCGACAAGCTTGGCAAGAAGCTCCTTCTTCCCGTTGATACGGGTGTCGCAGCATCATTCCCGGATCCCATCGACGGACCCATTGATGTAACATACGTAGACAGCGACAAGATCCCTGCCGACATGGAAGGCCTTGACATAGGTCCCAAGACACAGGAACTCTTTGCAAATGCTGCCAAGGAAGCCAAGACGGTCGTATGGAACGGCCCCATGGGTGTGTTCGAGAATCCCACACTTGCCAAGGGTACCATTGCCGTAGCAAAGGCTCTTGCAGAGACGGATGCCACAACCATCATCGGTGGCGGTGATTCTGCCGCAGCCTGCAACCAGCTCGGATTTGCCGATAAGATGAGCCACATCTCAACAGGCGGAGGAGCAAGCCTCGAGTTCCTTGAAGGTAAGGAACTTCCCGGCGTATATGCAGCAGACGACAAGTAGAATATAAGGGAAGGACAACGATATATTCATAAAGGGCGTCCGACGATATCATTCACTTCGGGGACGCTCCCGCTCATTGTCCTCGGTGCTAACGTTACTAAGCTCGTGGTTCATTAGTATGCCAAGTCCGCTCAAGCGCCGCTCTGGCTGTCTCGATCAAAGATCGCGACATTAGTAACGAGCCTGCGGAATGCCCCGAAGTGAATATATCGCGGCCACCCTGATCAGAAAGTGGCCTCTTTGATAAAGAAAGGAAAATAAAAATGGCAAGAAGACGTATTATCGCCGGTAACTGGAAGATGAACAAGACACCGGCAGAAGCTGTTGAATTATGCAACACACTTAAGGATCTGGTTAAGAATGATGCTGTGGACGTGGTTTACTGCGTTCCGGCTATTGATATCGTTCCCGTTGTTGAGGCTATAAAGGGAACAAACGTTAAGGTTGGTGCCGAGAACTTCTACATTGAGGACAAGGGCGCCTTCACGGGTGAGATCAGTGCTCCCATGCTCAAGGAAGCAGGTGTTGAGTATATCATCATCGGTCATTCCGAGAGAAGGGATATCTTCGGTGAGAACGACATCCTTATCAATGCAAAGGTTAAGAAGGCATTTGCATCAGGCCTTAAGCCCATCCTTTGCTGCGGCGAATCACTTGCCCTTCGCAAGGCAGGAACATATAAGGAATGGATCGCACGCCAGATCAAGTGGGACCTTGACGGCGTGACTGCTGACCAGGTAAAGGATCTCGTTATCGCTTATGAGCCCATATGGGCCATCGGTACCGGCGAGACCGCAACAGCTGACCAGGCTGAAGAAGTTTGCAAGATGATCCGTGAGATCATAGCTGATATGTATGATGCGGCAACAGCCGAGGCTGTACGTATCCAGTACGGCGGATCCATGAACGCAGGCAACGCTGCAGAACTCCTTTCCAAGGATAATATAGACGGCGGACTTATCGGCGGAGCAAGCCTCAAGCCCGATTTCGGCCAGATAGTCAACGCCTGAACATGATAGGACCCCGGGACGGGGCAGATGAAGATTTAATGACCGCCCGGTCTATACGGATACGGGCGGTTATTTTTATTGAAAAAATTTTGATTATAAGGTAGAATTTTTTCGTTGATCATTTATCGGAGATGGAAATGTCCAAGGGAAGGATAGTCATAATCGTAATAGCGTCTCTTGCGGTCCTTGTATCGGGCTTTATGCTCCTTCGGACGGAACTTGCGTACAAGCGTGCCGAAGAGGAATATGCAGGCCTTGAGCAGTATGCCGTCAAGGGGAAGGGAAAAGAGACACCTGCGCCTTCCGAGGCTGAAAAGCCTGCAGAAGAAGAGGAAGAAGAGAAGGTCTTAAAGCGTAATTACAACCGGGCCGACTTTCCGGATATAACTGTGGATCACCTGGCCCTGTCCAGGATCAATAAGAGCTATGTATGCTGGCTTTACGCCCCCGGGGCCGAGATAAACCATCCTGTTGTACAGACTACCGATAACGAGTTTTACCTCAATCATACTTTTGAGATGCAGAACAACTTTGCCGGCTGCGTATTCATGGACTATGATGTGGACCCCATGCTGACAAGCTGGAATACCTTCTTTTACGGACATAATATGAAGAACGGTACAATGTTCGGCCATCTCAAGAACTACATCAACAACAAGGAAGTATATGACAAGGACCCGTATATTTATGTCTTCAGGCCCGAGGGTATCTACCGGTATGAGATCTTTTCCTTTTATCTTGATCCTACCGATTCGAAGATGTATTATACCTGCCATACTTTCAAGGAATACAGGGCATATCTGCGTGAGGCGACCAAAAAGTCGGTACGGGAGTGTACGGCCAAGTCCGATCCCGATACCAATATAATAACGCTTGTGACCTGTTCGGGAAGCAGATCGAACAAGCAGAGATTTTTCGTACATGCCTTGTTCAAGGATTATTACCCGCTTACGGCTGACTGAGACACAGTAAGGATTTATAAGAAAAATGGGACTTACAAACTTTCGGCACAAAACAAAACTGTTCAGGATGAGTGTGGCAGGGTGTGTCATACTTATTCTTTTAAATGCCATATCATCCGTTAAATTTAAAGATGCCACCTTAAGCCTTGCGGGTATGGAGCTTCCTATCGCCAGCCTTAACGGGTGCATACAGGTGGTCATTTCTCTTTTGTGTATCATCCTGGTACTGATCGATCAGAAAAAAGGCCTTATAGCATCATGTATAATCCTCGGCGCGTCCGTGACCGGAGCGGTAAGGACCATTTTTGCGACCAAAAGCCTTATGACGGCACCGGGAGCATTTAATGCCGTTATTTTCATGATCTCGATACTGCTTATTTCCAAGCAGATAAAATACAGCTATAAGATGGCCGTGACAGACAATGTTACGGGACTGCTCAACAGATACGGCTTTGATCGTGACATACATAAGAAGATCTGGTTCAATGAACGCGGCCGGGTCGTGTTCATACATCTTGACGGCTTTCTCCCGGTAAATGCCAATCTGGGACGCAGATACGGCGACGAGCTGCTTGAGATCGTGGCCAAAAGGCTGAGGAGCGCCATTGAAGGAAAAGCAGAGGCATATAAGATCGAGGGAGCGGAATATGCCGTGATCCTGCCGGAGGATGTTGACTGGAAGGAATTCGTTGAAAAGGCTCTTGCCTCCATCGAGCAGACCATAACTCTCAATAAGGACGGCGTTCCGTCAAACTGCTATTTGTCTGCATTCGCGGGAATAGCCGATTTTATCGACAATTCAACTGATGCCGATACCATAACCAAACGGGCCGATATCGCCATGAACTATGCGATGAAGTCCGGAACGGACAAATACTGTGTCTTCAATGCCGAGATGAAGGAGCATCTGGAAAGACAGCTTTACGTGGAACGTCTTGTCAAAGACAGTCTTCGGAACGGGTGGTTCTATCTGGTATATCAGCCTCAGTACACCATCTATGACAAGAGACTGAGGGGATTTGAGACCCTTATCCGTATGAATGCTCCAGACGGGGTCAGGATACCGCCTTCGGAGTTCATAGCCATAGCGGAGCTGTCGGATCTTGTCCTTGATATAGACAGGTTTGTGATAAGGCGCGCCATGGAGGAGTTCCGCGAGATATGCTATTCATCCGGCAATACGGTGACGGTGGCTGTAAATATCTCCGCCAGGGACATAGCCAGGGCAGGTTTTGCTGAAATGCTGCTTAATCTAATAGGAGAGACCAAGTTTCCTCCGGAGTGCCTTGAGATAGAGATCACAGAGTATTCTTTCGTGGAGGAAGGAAACCATACGATCGAGAACATCAAAAAGCTCAGGGATAATCAGATCATGATCGCTCTTGATGATTTCGGAACGGGATATACGGCCCTTGAACAGCTCATGAAGCTTCCGGTCAACCTGGTCAAGATAGATAAATCACTCATTGACAACCTGGTCCGCAATGAGATGAACATAGACTTTGTCAAATCAGTCATATATATGGGACATCTTATGGATGCGGAGGTCATAGCAGAGGGTGTTGAGTATGAAAACCAGATCGAATGCCTCAAAGAGCTGGGGTGTGATTTTGTCCAGGGCTTTATATGGGGCAAGCCCATGGAGTATGATGAGGCACGTGAACTGTCAGATGAGATCTATGACAGTCAGTTTCACTAAGGAGGCCAAAGGCCGCGGTTTTACAGCGGTTTCGGAAGGTCATCTGATATCAGAAACAAGGCAGATTAGCAAGTTGCACAATTTCCACCGTGCAACTTTGTTTATTATTTCGGACAAAAAAATAACGGTTTTTCAGATGGATAATGAACCTTTTTCAGCCCTGTAAAAGTCTTTATTTTTAGATGGGAAAGGGCTTATTATGCCCATTTCCATGGATCATATATCAAGGACCCCCCCAAATAAAGGGGAATCCCGGCCATATTGCCCCCCTATATCGGCAAATGCGTCAGGTAGCAACGCAATCAGAGGAAAAGGAAACGTAGTTGCAGAACCTGAAAAAGGATCAAAGGAGAGAACTATGAGTAAGAGAAGGAATTGGCTTAAGATCACGATCGCGATGATAACACTCATCGCAACTGTACTTGAGACAGGGTTTACGACTGTATCCACAATGGCAGCCGAGACCGTTACCGAGGACGGTATCGTTGTTGATACCGATGCTGTGGACGGCTCAGAGCAGAGCGCCGATGACGGAGACGTTACCATCGACGTTGTCAGGGATGATGAAGAGCAGCCTGCAGACGAGGACAAGCCTGCCGACGCGGATCAGCCCGCAGAAGAAGGCGAGCAGCCTGCAGACGAGGACAAGCCTGCCGACGCGGATCAGCCCGCAGAAGAGGGCGAGCAGCCTGCAGATGAAGACCAGCCCGCAGAAGAAGGCGAGCAGCCTGCAGATGAGGACCAGCCCGCAGAAGAAGGCGAGCAGCCTGCAGATGAGGACCAGCCCGCTGAAGAAGGCCAGGAGCCGTCAGAAGAGGGTGATGTGGTCGACGTTGAAGAGCCGGCTGAAGGTGACGACGTTGTCGATGCAGACCAGCCTGCAGAGGAAGAAGCATACGAAGAGGCTGAAGAGCTTAAGGAAGGCGAGCTCGATATCACAGATGACGGCATCTACGGTTCGGGATATGACGAGATATCGATCTACGTCAATACGGACAATCTGGCCAACAAGGACAGGTTCAGACTTGAGTTCACAGGTCCGGACAGCGCATCATACAATCCGGTCATAAATGATGATCTTGACAGGACGAACGGCGGAAGATACGACTTCGAGAACCTCGAAGGCGGTGATTTTACTGTTCGCGCAAACTCCTCCGAAAATGTTATCCTTTCCTATAAATATAATGAAGACGGATATCCGATGATAGTTCTTGAGAGCAAGGCGGTTGAAAAGGTTCTCGAGACCAAGACACTTTCATCATTAGGTGACAGTGAGATCCAGGCAATAAGCGGTGAAGGCTATGACAGCATTACCGTTAACTTCAATACGGAAGAACTGTCCGATACGGCAGCCTTCAGGCTTATCGTTGAAAGCGATGCCGAAGCAACGGTTGACGGAGCAGATGCAAGGGCCGGTATCAGGGATCTTGACAGGAATACAGGCTCACTTACCATTGAAGGCCTCGATCAGGAGAACTTTACAGCATATGTATTGTCCGACAAGGATGATGTGAAGATCAAGACTATCGCCAATATTGACAGCGTTGAGGACGGTGTGGCTGTATTTACCGTTGATAACGTTGACACCAAGCGCGTATATGAATATGAAGACAGCAAGGTCAAGGTAACCGCAGTCCTCGATAAGGCTGACGCGGTTCCCGATGATGCTTATTTTGATGTAACACCTCTTACCGAAGAAGAAGCAGAGAAGTATCTTGCTGCTTTAAATGAAAACAAGGGTGAGGGTGATGTGCTTGCTACTGCTGATAATACCCTGCTCTACGATATAGGTTTCTATACAGATGAATCCAAAAGCGAAGAAATTGAACCCGAGGAAGGCTCGGTAAGGATATCTATTGAATTCAAGCGTGATCAGCTCGCAGAAGAGATAGGCGCAGAAAACGAAGAAGATATCGTTGTGGCCCACATCACAGAGGAAGGATCAAAGCTGACAACCGAAGAAGTAGAGGCAGAGGCGTCTGTTGATGGGGGAACCGTTGATTTCACTACTGAAACTTTCTCAATATACGCGATCCATAACAAGAGCCTTAACTTCAAGTCCGGAACCCCGTATTCATATACGGACATTTTGGGACAGGCAGTCAACTACGGATTTGTTGCGGGTACATATCAGTCAGGCAGTCACGTGGATTCGAACTTTGCAACAAAAACTCTCACCGGATCCGCTCAGATAACCGCAGGTAAATATACCGGCAACGGCAATCCCGGAAATTACATAATCGGTGATTACAATGATACAGGTTTCTGGGTCGACGCCAGCAAGACGTTTATTATTTACGTCGATAAAGACGATAAAGATAACTTTAACTCCAATATGGATTCAAGACCCGTGATCTATAACACGGATTACACAACTGAGCAGTTGCAGTCACAGGTTGATTCGCTCATAACCGGGACAAAATCATCGACCCTGTACAGCGAGACCAACAATAATACAGGGTGGCTTGATAAGATATATGGTTCCGACCAGAAGTATCATCTAGACCTTACCCAATATCCCGGTGGAACTTATTATTTCATGTTTGGCAAGGATGAATTCCCAAAGATTAGTCAGGCTGATAAACTTCGGGTATACATCAACTCCGATCAGAATGTTGTCTTCAACATTCCTGATACGAGCGTTAATGTTGAGAAATTCCTTCTTTCCATAGACGGAAATGATAAGTACAGTGATGCTTCCGATTCATCAACTGATCCTTATTGCCGTAAAGTTGTCTTTAATATGCCAAATGCTACAAAAGTCAATCTCAGTGGTGTGTTTGGTATTTTCCTGGCACCTAAAGCGGATGTAAATATAGGAACAACATCAACAGGTTGGCTTGTTTGCGGTGGCAAGTTCACAAACAACGGTGAGTGGCATGGAACATGGCAGGATATGCCCGAGACATTCGGCACATCAACACAATTCTTCGCAAAGAAGACCGTTAATAACAATCCCCCTGCAGCAGACGAGGTATTCTCGTTTGAACTGTATACGTATGACTTCACAACAGGCTACAGCTCAAAGCCTGTTCAGACGAAACAGAATGCCGGTGAACTTATAACATTCGATCCGATCAATTATTCTTATGATGAGGTTAAGAATGCCGGTGGAAACAAGGTCTATGCATACAAGATAGTAGAAAAGGCTACCGACAAGCAGGGATATACGATCGATACCGCAGAGTATATCATCCATGTCAAGGTCAGAGTGGACGGTCAGAATCTCACGATATATGAGAAGAATGTCTATAAGGGTAAAGATAATAAGATCGGCAACGATTACACCCAGAACGGCAC
>JAILLI010000199.1 GCA_024693225.1 Lachnospiraceae bacterium | reverse complement strand
AGGTCCGATATGGCATCATTGCCGTTTAAGGCCTTCGACAACTCCCCGTCCGGAAACTTCCAGTCCCTGATGCAGCATTTAAAGGATTCATACATGCAGTCCTGCATCTGGTATATAATGTTGTTCCTCTCAAGCAGCATGATAAAGTCACTCTTCTGCTCTATATATTCGGCAAAGCCCTTACACAATTCAGGGAAGGTGGGAGTACCGCTGCATTCACAATCCTCGTGGGGATCAAATGAATAATCATTGGAAAGAATAAATGCAACTATATTCTCCTTGGATTCAAAAAGTGAATAAAAAGTCTGCCTTGATACAGCCGCACGGTCGCATATCCTGCTCACGCTTATCTTCGAATAAGGCTCCTCCTCCAGTAATGACTGAAAGGCATCAGCTATGCTTCGAAGAGAAGACAGAGCTGTTTTATTGCATCCGCAGTACATATGATTCTCCTTCCCGGCTTGAAATGTATGGTAAACGAAATAAATAATTTCATTTAACATAATAAATTGATGCACACGATCGCGATAGGAATGGCATCTGCGATGCCTCGCAACCGGCGCAAAGCGAACGGATTTAATTCATTCACTATAAAAAATGCGAATCGAAAACAAAACCTTGACAACTGTCAATGTCGATGATATTATCATCTCAAATCTATCTTAGACATTTGTCAAGGTTTTGTAAAGGGTAACTGTTTACGAGGGCAGTTAATTTTTTTGACCTCAGCTTAGCACTCATCCGACTCGAGTGCTGATAACCCAGAATGAAACAAGGAGGAAACACTATGATAATAATACCCGTATATAACAAGCAGCTCATTTCGGACGGGAAATTATATTTTCAGACCGATGAATTCAAGAAGGCTGGAGGACGCGCGGTCCAGGGGGAGAAGGTAGTCTTCGTGCAGAACAGATACCGCCAGGACAGAAATGAAATGACCGAGGATAACTACTATCCGATTGGCGTATCGGGAGTTTTGAGCGATATAAGTTCCGACGGCTACGTGATCATAAACATAAAGAACCGGGTGAACATCGCTGAATTCAGCGTGGGCAATAAGCACAACATCGAGCTTACCATCTCCAAAAGGCCCGACAGTGATGAACCCGACCCCGAAACGGAAGATGAAATCCTTATTAAGTTAAAGACGGAGGTCAAGAGCCTATCTTCGAGGTTCCAGTATGCCGGCTTCATCAATACCCTGATCGATAACATGAGCACCGTCGGCGAACTCATGGCAGCCCTCTCCTTCTGGATTAAGAACTCCAATGAGGATAAGTACAATATCCTTAAGGAAGACAGCCGCAAGGAGCGCCTTAAACTCATGGAAACCCGGATCGTCGAATTCATAGAGATGACACGCGTTACCACCGATGCTGCCGTGGCCCAGGAGCAGGAATACAAGGATATGTACCGCGAATCCGCCATAAAGAAACAGATGGAGTTCCTCCAGAAGGAGCTTGACGAGATGCATCCCGAAAACCTTACCGATATACAGAGGTTTGAGAAAAGCATAAACGAGTCGGGCATGAACGAGGATGCCATGAAGGAAGCAAAGAAGGTACTTGACCGCCTCAAGCAGGAGGGCAAGAACAGCCCTGAAACAGGTATGCTCTACGAGTATCTTGACTTTGTCACCGGCCTTTCATGGAAGAAGCAGGAGGCAAAGCATATAGACTTAAAGCAGGCCGAGGATATCCTTAACGAGGACCACTACGGCCTCACCAAGGTCAAGAAGAGGATAATACAGCAGATCGCCGTCATGAACCTTAAGCGCGAGCAGTCGGGCTCAATACTGCTCTTCGTGGGCGCACCCGGAACCGGCAAGACAAGTATAGGCCGCAGCATCGCAAGGAGCCTCGGCCGTGAATACGTGCGGGTAAGCCTCGGCGGCATCAGGGACGAGGCTGATATCCGCGGCCACAGGCGTACCTATATAGGGGCAATGCCCGGCAGGATCATGGACGGCATCAGCAAGAGCGGCGTTTCCAATCCCGTAATGGTGCTTGATGAAGTGGACAAGATAGCGGCCTCCTACACCGGAGATCCGGCCTCTGCTCTGCTCGAAGTCCTTGATCCCGAGCAAAATCACACCTTCACCGACCACTATATGAATGTACCTTACGACTTATCCGACGTTATGTTTATATGTACCGCTAATAGTACAGATACCATACCCGCGCCATTGCTTGACAGGATGGAGGTTATTAACTTTACGGGATATACGCCTGTTGAGAAACTCAAGATAGCCAGGGAACATCTATTGCCCAAGTCAATGGAGATGATGGGACTTAAAGAGGGGATGATCATCGTATCCGATGAACTTATCGAAAAGATAATCGAGGATTATACAAGGGAAGCAGGCGTGCGCGGATTAAGAAAAAGGATAGATACCCTCTGCCGCGGTGCCGCTGTCATGGTCGCAAACGGAGACGGTAAGAGTATAGAAATAACCGAGGATCGGCTGCGCACCGACCTTGATATGCGTCCCGTACACAGGGAGAAGGTTCCCGACAGGCAGAAAAGCGGCGTTGTCACCGGCATGGCCTGGACCCAGGTAGGCGGTGAGATACTCTATATAGAGACCATGTTTACAAAGGGCAAGGGGAATATAATCATTACGGGTAAGCTGGGAGATGTCATGAAGGAATCGGCCCATATAGCCGTGAGCCTTGTAAAGTCAATGTTCCCGGACAAGGCATCCATGTTCGAAGAAAACGACCTTCACATCCACGTGCCGGACGGAGCCGTTCCCAAGGACGGACCCTCAGCCGGTATTACGATGACCACGGCCATAGCATCCCTTGTAACGGGCAGGGATGTCGACCCTAAGATCGCCATGACCGGCGAAGTGTCTCTGCGCGGCCTTGTTATGCCTATCGGCGGCCTTCCAGAGAAGCTCATGGCTGCAATGCGCAGCGGCATAAAGACCGCCCTTATCCCGGCGGAAAATGAACAGGATCTCGTTGACGTAGCCGATGAAGTGAAGGAGAACCTTACGATAGTTCCTGTAAGAACCGTACAGGAAGTACTGGAACTTGCCAAAATCCAAA
>JAILLI010000004.1 GCA_024693225.1 Lachnospiraceae bacterium | reverse complement strand
TGAAGCTTGACAGACAGTTCCCTTACCTCTTTGTAATATGCCACAACACTGTCCTTGGCTGATGCGCCCGGATCCGCGATCGTAAGCTTTGCTATCTGGATCTCCAGTTCGAGTATCTCGCTGGTCCCGGCAAGCTCAAGTGCCTTCTCACATACCTGCACGATGGCAGCGTACTGGTTTTCTTCCTTCAGTATCTCAACATAGGCCATGACCGCTTCTATATACATGTCACGGTACGCCGCAGACTGGGCTATGAGCCAGGGCTCCGATGAAAAATCGGGAAGGAGGGAACCCTTGTACATTTCTATGGCCTTGATAAGGTATTCTTTCCTGCGTGCTGCGGAAATGGTCGGGTTGATACCGGCCTCGGCAAAGGCCTGGAAATCAAGCGCATCTATTGAAACATCAAGATCCTTGTTCCACTGATAGGTTCCCCTGCGGGATATGATCGCGCCGTATAATGCCTTGGCCCCCTCATTCTCGATCATTGAGCGGAACCTGTATAAAAGCGTTCGAAGCGCCGTCGCGGGATTGGCATAATCCTCTCCCGACCACAGAAGCTCAAAGAGTTCCTGATGTGTTATGGGCCTGTTGCGGTTAACTAGAAGATATGCCACGAACAGCTTTGTCTTACGCGTGTTCGAAAGGTTCTGAAGGATCGGCACATCCCCCTTTGTGATCTCAAATCCGTTAAACAGTCTGATACTTGTTTTTTCGCTCATAATTTACCTCTTTCATTTATTAATTGTTTTGTTTTTGTTCCGGAACATTTGTAACATCATTTGTATGGTAATACATAGTATTCGGGTTCCGTAAGGCCGGCCTTTTTCATACCTCCTATGTAATCTCCGGCTCTCATCCCGTATGCACCGGCGAACTCGCCACCTATTATCTCCCTTGCGACCGCAGGATTGGCAACTATGTTGTTGTTGCCCATGGTATATATCCTGTCCCCGCAAAGAATGATGCCTTCAATGTTCACATCATTGTGTACTATCACATTCCCGGGTGTTGCGATTATCCCGGTAAAATCATGCCTGATCTCAATATCCGATGCCGACATGAGCTTGCGGTAGCGCTGGGAGTATCCCCCATCATTATCCGAATCGTAATATATCTCGATCTGCGAAAGGCGGCTTAAGGATGTATCCACCAGTCTGACGGTCTCCGTATATGCTTCCGGATCCTTCTTGCCCATCACACCGATCTGGTGAAAGGTCCCGTTAAGGGTGACCCTTGCATCTTTTGAAAAACCCTCTCTCTCATTTATCCTCTGGCCAAAGCATTCAAGCCTGCCGTCTGCGGGAGATATGACAACGAATGAACCGTTGGCGTTTATGTCTCCCCCGGATACTATCCTGTCGGCCTTTATTCCCAATTGGGTGGACAGGATATTGATACCTCCGTATGTTCCCGTCTCTCCGTATTCGACTTCGGCTTCGCGGCATTCATCGGCTTTATGGGAGCCGGCATAAACATTTCCTATGATAGATGATGTCCGTCCCGTTATATAGATACCCTTGCGGGAAACCATGCAATATTCAAAGAGTTCGTCAGAGCCTGCATGAAATACGGCGTCGGGAAACTGAATATCAAAGCTGACCGTATCGGTCCTCTTCCCCGAGATGGGATGATCATAACATACCGTCACATTCTCAATGGCAAACTTTGTCAGCCTTCCCTTTGCATCCCTCTTCCGGGTAAAAGAGGTCCTTGGATCATCCGAGACCGTGATCACGCCGGCATATCCGGACAGATACGAATTAAGGCCGGCACAGAGCCCTTCTCCGTCAGTTCCGAAAGCTCCTCTTATGGCATCACAGTAACCCTGCCGGAAAGTATCTTCCAGGTCCTCCTCGGAAAGACTGCTGCCGCCTCCTCCGGCTGCAAGCGCGGCCGTCCTTTCGTACTGGCCGGCTCCTGCCTCCCTTGCTATGTCGGATATCCTGCGGGCCAGTATGGTCTCCGCATCCGAAAGGGCCTGTACACCTCTTACAATACCTCTCTGTCTTGCTGCCTCACTGAGTATACCGCGGGCACCCGCCGCCGCCACCAGGATCGATACCGCAAAGAGGACTATCATGAGCAGCAGGGCATATAACCTGACCCAGTAATACCTTTTCATGTCTGATATATTAGCTTATTTGTGACAAGTCTGCAAGGATTTTGTCACGATGTTGATCAAGAATTGGTTAAAAAGCCTAATTATCGCAGTTTTTCATTTATCATTCCGTCATTTTTATGGTATAATATCATGCGTCTTGATCCATGGAGGAAAAATTGGCAAGAGGTAGCAGAAACGGAATTTCTCATAGAGTGGTACATCTGTGGCTCGTGATCATAATCGTGATCTTCTCGGGCACGGTTGTCTATACCACCTACCGCCTTACCGGTTCCTTCATGCGCATCACATCAGCCTCCAAACAGAATTCCGAACTCCAGAAAGCCGCACACGAACTTATGAACGCATCCGATTACCTTACGGAGCAGGTGCAGCGCTTTACCATAAACGGTGACTACCGTTTTCTTGAAAATTATTTTACCGAAGCTTTTGAATCAAAAAGACGTGAAGATGCCCTTTCCAAAATGGATGTTGACAGCCGTACCGGAGCTGCCAAAGTGGCCCTGCAGGAAGCTCTGAACAATTCCGTGGAGCTCATGGAGCTCGAATACTATGCCATGAGGCTTGTCATAGAAGCAAAGAGCTACAAGGATTATCCCCAGGTCCTCGAGGGGGTGACATTGAGGTCGGAAGATGCGGCCCTGTCCCCCGAAGAAAAGATCAGGCGGGCAACAGAGCTTGTACTCAACGATGATTATTACGAACAGAAGGATAAGATACGGCAGGATATGCAGGCCAGTCTTAAGGAGATAGATAAACTGGCAGCAAGGACCGAGGAAGCCGAGCTTGCCGTCCTTGAACGTGAGATCACAGTCACCCGCATGGCCATCCTGATCCAGGCCATGCTGATATTCTTTCTGATATGGCTCACCACCCGTCTTGCCATCAATCCGGTCCTTGATGCGGTCGAACAGATCAAATCCGACCTGCCCATCACCCTGGCCGGTTCAAACGAGTTCAGATATCTTGCCGGTGCCTACAACAAGATGTATGAGAAGAACAGGTCAAGCCTTGAAAAGCTCAACTACAAGGCCTCCCATGATGAGCTGACCGGTGCATATAACCGTACGGGATATGATTATTTTCTTTCCAATATAGAACTTGAGAACACTTATATGCTGCTCTTTGACGTGGACAATTTCAAGACCATCAACGACAGCTTCGGTCATGAGACCGGCGACAAGGTACTCATAAAGCTGGTCAAAATATTAAACAGCGTCTTCCGTGACGATGACCGCATATGCCGGATCGGGGGCGATGAATTCGTCGTCTTCATGGTCCACTCCGGCAATATGCCCCGCCGCCTTATCGAAAGCAAGATAGAACAGATAAACACCGATCTGCAAAACGCCGGGGACGGTCTGCCTCCCATCTCGATAAGTGTCGGCATAGTCAGCGGAAAGGACGCGACCGACACGGCAAATCTTTTCGAAAAGACCGATGCGGCAATGTACCGGTCCAAGAAGCAGGGCAAAAACACCTATACTTTCTCTTCATGACAGATCCGCACCTTCCTCAGAAGCAAAGAGCCTTATGTTCCTGAGGGCACTTCCCCACTTTTTCACACTTATAGCAAAGCTCGTTATCACACCTGCCATCGGCAAAGAACTGGCTGATATTTGACAGGGTGGTGTCCGCTATGTTGGAAAGGGCCTCCGCAGTCAGGAATGCCTGATGGGATGTCACGATAACGTTGGGCATCGATATCAGTCGGGCCAGTGTATCATCCGCAACTATATGTCCCGAAAAATCGTGGAAGAAAACATCCGATTCCTCCTCATATACATCAAGGCAGGCCGCGCCTATCTTCCTGTCCTTGATCCCCTCAAGCAGGGCTTCCGAATCGATCAGGGCTCCCCTCGAAGTATTGACAAGGACAACACCCTTTTTCATCCTCGATATGGATGCGGCATCCACCATATGCCTGGTCTCGTCCGTAAGGGGACAGTGGAATGATATGATATCCGCCTGCTCCCATATCTCATCAAGAGAGACGTACTCAAGGCCGGATCCCTCATTGGGGAACTTGTCGTAGGCTATGACCTTCATGCCGAAACCCTTGCATATATCGGAAAAGACCCTGCCGATCTTGCCCGTGCCCACAACGCCGACACACTTGCCGTGAAGATCAAAACCCGTAAGGCCGTTAAGGCTGAAATTGAAGTCCCTTGTCCTGATATAGGCCTTATGTATCCGTCTGATGCTGGTAAGCAAAAGGGCCATGGCATGCTCCGCAACGGCGTAGGGCGAATAGGCCGGAACCCTTACGATATGCATCTTTCCAAAGGCATGCTCTATATCCACGTTATTGTATCCGGCACAGCGAAGAGCCACCAGCTTTACCCCAAGTTCTGCAAGGCTGTCTATAACGCCGGCACTCACATCATCATTTACAAATACGCACACGACATCAAAGCCTGCGGCAAGCTTGACCGTGTCCTCCGAAAGCTTTGCCTCGTAGAACCTGATCTCGTATTCCCCCTTGGAATTCGCCGTATTAAATGAAGCGATATCATATTCTTTTGCATCAAAAAAAGCTATCTTTATCATATCCTTTGCCTCCACTCCTATCCCCTTTGACCGATCCGGTCCGGGATACATCTCATCCACGTATTCTTCCTCATCTTATCACCCGCCTTATCTGTCTGCAATCATTAGATGAAGCAGATCGCTAAAATAATACATGCCGGCATCCATTCACAGAATGCTGATCATTCTGCACAAATTCTACGGCCGGAAGCGGACGGAGCCTTCCTGATATTTGTGCATGTTTCCGATATTCACAATTCCGGGTTTATATATTATACTGTCAATACATTTTCGGGTTTATCATTTCAATCTATCTGTTAAGACATTTTCATACTATTTGACCCCCGAACTTCACTATCACATACCTACTGACACTGGAGATTACGATTCCGACAGGTACTTCAGGGTTTTTAAGGCCACCACGTGGGAGGACCATCGAATGATAGCTGCTAATGACATTGAAATGACAGAAACTGCCAATATCTTATACGAAAAGAATGAGGACATGTATGCCTGGAGCTGGGCTATATCTCGCGAAATGGCTCTGTTTGACGAAAGACGACGCAAGGCCAAAGAGAAGAAAGCTCTCGAGGAACTTGCCCAGACCGAGATCAGACTAAAAGAATTGCAAAAAGAGGCCGCAGACATTCAGCAGAAATTAGAAGATGCCAAAAAGGAAACAGCGACCGTTCAGCAGGAGGCCGCTGCCGCTCAAGAAGAAAACAAAAGGCTCCTTGCTATCCTCGCTTCCAATGGGATCGATCCCAATGCTTAAGAAGCCTTGAGACCGAACGAAGGCAAGTGTATCCCTGATCAAGAAGGAGCCCGATATGTGTAAAGCAGTTAATGAATTGTTTGCAGATGAAATAGAATGCCTTAAGGAAATCGTTGCCGCACAGGACGCCATTCTCGCTGCCCAGAACGACATTCTTGCCTGCAAGGATACCCCTACCGCTGACAAATACGCCCTTATCGCTGACAAATACTCCTATATCGCTGACAAATTTGCCTTTATCACTGGCAAATACGCCTTTACCGCTAGCGAATTCTCCCCTTACGCTAGCGAATGCGCCCTTTTCGCTAACAAATATGCCCTTATCGCCCAGCTCCGGGCAGAGAATGAGCAACTGAAAAGAACTGCCTCCCATAACTGATAGCAAAGATTAAAGCCAATTATGGTTCCCAGTAAATGATGATGTGAATTACCCTCTATATAATTATAGTTGCGACACCTTGAAAATACGGATTCCTTCTATACCATCATAAAACTCACATTCCTGAGTGAAATAAGGATTTATCTCTTTGTCAAAAAAAAGTCTCCACATTGTATATGTACCTCTTATCCTTTCAAGTTTCTCCTCTTCGGCTTTGCTCAAGGCATTATCCTCAGAATCATTGTACTCATTTGGTAAAGGTTGTGTTCCCGTAAAATCCCAATCCGAATAATACTCGTACCACTCAGTCTGTACCATCATCGTATATGTAAGTACCAAATATGCTTCCTTTGTTATCCGAGGATGAATAAGGTTCTCAACTCTTTGAGCTTCCTCCATATTAACACCGCATTTATCAGAAATAACATTGCAAGCACTTTTTGTATCCAGCGGCAACACTTCCCAAAGAACATCAAACGCATTCTTCGTGTCAGTATATTCCATCAAACAATCCACCGCTTTGTTTCCAGAACACGCAAGCATATTAAGAATCCTGCGTGATGTTTCCATATCATCTTCAGTCATCGCCCTGGAGTATAATATAGTTCTTACAGGGTCCTGAGTACCTCCGTCCCATAAACATGGATGATCAGATTCACTTTCATAAAAATAACCCATATCCCACCACGATTCAATAAGTGCATCGGGATCACTAGCATTCTCCCTCACCCACTTCATAGCATCTGCCGAAGCATCCGTGACAGTAGGTCTCCTAATGCTTAGGAATATTCCCTCAATATTGGGAACTATAATAACGCCCACCACGACAAGTGCCACTATAGACCCTAATATACGCTTTTTTGTAGTTAAATACTTTGTTCGCCCGGCTAACCATCCCGCTAAAATTCCTGCAAGTAATCCGGTTGGAACCGTCAAAATCTCAATAAAACGTATGCCTAGCTGGGATAGATACAAGCCTGCAGCAGCCCACAATCCAAGTACAACAAAATACATACCACAAACGTGTCTTTTTGGAAGCTCATCACCCTTTACTTTAAGTGTTCCAAGCATTCTAAGCCAAAGAATTACAAGCCCACTCAAGGCCGCCATAGCCGTAAATGCACCTCCAATTCCGGTTATAACTGTTTGGGGCGAGCCAAGTATATATCCTCTGAACCAATCGAGCAAGCGATCAGGAAAGAAATCGGGTCTTTGTAGTTCTGATATGGAATCAAAGATATTGGGGAGTACTCCTTCTGAAACATTTTGTGTTGTTTTGAAAGACAGAGACTTAAAAATATCTATAACAACAGAGATGCCCATGCTTACACATATGATCAATAATATCATCAATCCTGCACCAACTGAGATAATCACCTCGTGGCTAATTAAAGTAGTCACTACACGCTTCTTCATGTCCAGATACGCATTCTTTCGCCAGTTATATATCAGAGAATAGATCAAACCACTTATTACTGTCAGTCCGGCAAATAAGGTAGAGAACTGAGGCGCCCAACAATTAGCGTAAAGAACTGCAGTTAATACAAAAGCAGTTGCATAGACAAGTTGATTTATCAGTTTCTCTGTACGGAGCATCTCGGTAAAAAACAATATCAACAACACATTCATTAGCACCACAAAAATATCTGTATCAAATCGCCCAAACGATGTTCGAGATACAAACTCCGGTGCACAAGCTGTAAGAATCCCCGCAACAAATCCGGTCACCTTTCCTTGGATATGGCACCCCGTAATAAATGCTACCAATGCTGTTATCATTGCCATAAAGCCAGGCAAATAGTATTCAACTCTTGAAATATCCATCGGAACAGATAGATTAAATATCTTCCATAAAGCAACTGTCAAATAAACAATTCCTGGCTGGTATACCGCGCTTCTCCCATCGGGATAGTAACTGTGTAAATCCCATGGTTCTCCTTCAGTGGATGTGGTATCTGACATCCTTCCAGTCTTTAACATCGTATTTACAAGTCTGACATGATAGTAAGAATCTGTGTCTGTAAAATATGGAAGACCTGAATCATCCGTAAATGCATTTTCTTCTTCTTCCGAAACAGCTATCATAAATGCTGAAGGCATCCGAACAAGCAATGCGATCACAGTCACTGATATGGCGAGAAAAATTTTAATTATATCTGTCTTCGAAGTATTTGACTTTAAACTCACTCTCTCATCCTCAAATAAACTTAAACTAATTTATTAAACTTCTCACTTATCTTGTAATTCTTTGTTAACAGACCTGCTATCAGTCCTGGCCAGAATTTTCGATACATTTCATAATCTTCTCTGCTTCGTCCACCGCCTTCTATCATCACGCTTGTTGCCGAATCCGGATGAATCCTGTGCGCAATAAGGGGCTTATGAATATATACAAAATCACCCTTTAGTCTAGAAAAACGTTCCCACGCTTCCCAGTCTTCATTGGTTCGAAAATGATTATAGAATACAGGTTTCACCAAATTTTCCGGAACATACGCAACTGAAGGGCAGCAAATTGCCGAACCTAGAGATAATATTCTTCTTCGTATCCAAATAACAGATTGAAATGATCTGATCCTCAACGGCATGAGCAACGCTCTTTTGATTCGAAGGAGGCCATTATTTTGTACGTAAATTCCATTCCGTATCTCATAATAATCTGTAAAAAAAATAATCGGTCGGTCATGTTTTAAGTATTCCTCGACTACTCTTCTGGAATAATCCTCGAAATATACATCATCCTGATGGGCTATGGTCACTATAGGCGTTTGCGCTTGTTTGATAGCATACTCCCAATCCTGTGTGATGCCAGCTACACCTGTATTTACATGCATCGGTAACGAGTACCTTTTACAAAGATTTTTAATATGGTCATTAGGGGTAGATGTCGCCAAAATGATCTCAGAATAGTCTTTCTGTGATATAACAGACGTGATGCATTCTTCAAGGTATGGACTTTCCTTATATGCACAAATTACAAAAGTATGCAATTTCATCATGTTCGCTACTTATATATCCCTATTAAGACGGTACCAAGTATAATAAACGCAATTCCTATATATTGACCAATTGTTATTTGCTCCTTAAAAATATAATAACCGATAATAACTACGGCCATACTATTCAATCCCGATATCAATGGTATTACAATGCCTATATTAAGTTTAGAAACATAGAAAACAAAAATCATAAAACTTAGCCCATAGAATACTATACCCATGATAGTACGAACAGACAATGAAGCGCCAATAACAGATAGATTAATAACACTCTCCGAATTGTGCCCACTCTTTATGAATGTCATGCCTGCCACTGCCAAAAGCAGGTATACGCCACATAAAACAATTGTAGAAAACATGTCATAACCCTTTCGAAACATAATATAATTCCAATATAATTATAGCGGATTAGATGGCTTTCTTTTCCTCTTTTCCGGCCTCCTCGTACAATGCAAGTCTCTGAGTCAGTTCTTTAATATTCCTGTTTTGTTTAGACACTGTAAGAGTAATAGAAAAAACAATCATTGCCAGAAAAACAAGGCCAAAGAAAAACAACATATTACTGGGGGTCTCTATTCCAAAAAATTTGCAAAAAACTTCAAGTATTCTTGGAAAGGCAGTTATTATCATCATACCACCATCAAGAAAAAGCCATGGTAAAATATACTTGATATCCGCCCTACGCGTCTTCAGTTTTCCGAACAAAAATGCAAAGAGCAAAATCCATATGGTAAACAGAAATATTTTCAACCTTATACTCAACTGTTTCGCATCCTCTCCAAGGCTATAGCAATAGTGACCTTGATCATATAATATACTGAAGCCATCAGTCTTATTGACGACCTTCCGTTCATTCTATTGCGCATCACTACAGGTGTTTCAACAACTCTTTTTCCTTGCTTAAGTACCCTTACAATACTTTCCGGCTCAGGATAATCCTGAGGATAATCTTCCGCAAACTCCCTTATTAGTTTTTTACCTACCATTCGAAAGCCCGATGTCGGATCCGTTATAGTCTGCCCCGTCATGAGTCTTATTAACCATGAAAAATAACGAATTCCAAGTCTTCTGAGCAATGTGGATTGAAAGCCTTCATTTTTAAGGAATCTGGAACCAATGACCATATCTGCATTTTCGTTTGCAAGAGTATTATACATATCTTTAAGAAACATTGCATTATGCTGTCCATCACCATCAATTTGCACTGCATAATCGTATCCGTTGGCAGCTGCATATCTATAACCTGATTGCACTGCGCCTCCTATACCTAGATTTACAGGTAAATCCAATACTTTGATATTATTTTCGTAGCAAATATTATATGTAGAATCTTCTGAGCAGTCATTTACTACAATAATATCATAATCCTTTGCTTTCTCACGTATCTCATCACACAATCTTACAATACTAAATTCTTCATTAAAAGCAGGGATTATTACTATTTTTTTTCTAACATCTTTTTCACTATTATTCTTCATTTATTTCTTTCTGGAAACATCTTATCACCACGATCAGCGGCATGCAAACACTCCGATTTTATGACATATCAAGATTTCTAATCCCTTATAATCGTTTATAAGCTTAGTTCTCTATGAAATTATAGAAAGCCGCAACCTGTGGTTGCGGCTCAGGCCTACGACATTCATCTGCTGGGATAGACGACCACAGTTGTAAATCGTCCATTTCTGATATAGATGATAACATATCAAAAGCTCTAATCATTTAATAATATCCATCTATTATCTAGTCAAGCGTGAAAAAGCCTCTTTTTACAACAAACAGTTCATCATCAACGTGTTTAGCTTCTCCACCCTCAACGGGCTGAACCCATATCCTTAGTGTAAACTTATTATTAGTCCCACTATTGAATTTACTGGAATCCAGCATGATCTTTTTCCCATCTATGCTGTCAGAGAAAGTGTATATATACAGATTATGAGGTCCCTGTTTATCCGGCTTACGCGAATCCCCATCACCAGTTGTGTATACTGTTTTATTCTCCAGTTGAATATTGGATGAACCTGTAAACTTCAAAGGTGCTTCCGGTTTCGTGATATCATTTGTATTAGGTGTGAGCGGCTGATAAGATAGAATAACACTTCCAGAGTTATCCAAAACCTCAATTTTAGAGATATTCTCTGATGTCCTTATCTCAAAATCAATTGGCAGGCTCGTGATAAGTCCATCCCTTATCTCATAATCATTTACATATAGAACCTTATTACCACCATGCGTCTTATTCACGCCATCACCATTTTTGATATTTGCCGACAGGAAGAAATACTTTGGCGTTCCACTTTGGAGTTCACCATGAGTCGGATCTGTATACTCCCGCTTAACGGGACGACCTGCAATCGCATCCTTCACAAGGTTCCCCTTAAATGCCCCGTTCTCATTTGTAAAGCTTTGATTCTTGAAAGTTCCCTGCACAGGGTCACCTATAGCCCTGTAGGGGCCCCAGGAATAATCATCATTACTATAATACTGGAAGTAGAGGGGAAGGTGAGCTTGTTGATCCGTTACATCCTTTGCTACCCACCAATACTTTAAACAGGCTCCTTCGACAATATCCCATGGCCATTCGCTACGATTATTATAGCTTGATCCTCCTAATTTATCGGATTGTTTTGTCCAGGAAACATATCGATGAGCAAAACCATCTTTTTTTCCACTATTATTGTAAATCTCATAGTCTACCCAGTATACTTTCCCGGAATACTTGTTATCTACCATGAAATTACCATTGTCTTCGTTTATATAGATATAGTCTGTGGTATTGGATTTTGACTTTTGGAAGTAGAATTCCCCATTCTTCAACTGTCCGTTACTGTCAAACAACTCACTCGCCGAGTCATCATGCCAATCATTCCTATTTACCTGGGTTCTGGGGAAATCTTGATACATAAATCCGTTCTCGGCAGTTAGCCCGTTCATTGAATTACTGACTGCTGTCGTTCTGAGGCCAGGTGCTTTTCCGTTGGCAACATACGTTTTGATATAGTCCATAAACATATCACGTCCGGATCCATATTGATGCCCATAATCATTTCGTATGTTATTTACAAGGAAAAGCATGGCGATCAGTTTCATATAATTGGTACTGATCTTTCCCCCCGTGAAGCTATCCTTCCCATCTACAAGAATAGCGCAATCTTCTCTGACTGCAATTCTGTCATAAATTGCAAGAGTGTGCTTAAAAGTAGGCAAATTCAGAGGCGGCAGATTATTCCTGTCAGGAAGTGTCCTGCCGGGATTTGCAACCTTATAAACCTCATAAGCACTCTGAGCGTATACTCCGTTTCCGTTTGTCAGATATATAAAATCTGCCCATTCAATGTCATCAAGCGATACCTCTGTACATACCCTTGTTCTAAGGTTAACCTTATGTGTCTTTTTCCAATCATCTACAGACCCCTCAGTAGTATAAAAGTTTTTGTAGAACACCTCATTATTTATGTATTTATTCTTCCTGTGATTGGATACTATGATATCCTTATCATGATCAACAGTATCACTGGCTTCAAGGTCACTTACCGAAAGGCTTGAATCTACATCAACCCATATATAATCATTCTTTCTATCGCTATTAACCCAATCCGTGCAAAATTTCGATACCATTTTTACTCTGTGATTCGATCTGTTCAGTGTATTCTTTATGACCGAATAAAATCCTTTTCCTTCTCCTACCCATTTATAATATCCTGTATACTTTCCAAATGCGGTAGAAAAAGGTACCTTATCCCCATCAGAAAACTGGGTCATGAAATTATTTATATAGTATGGTCTCTCATCCTTGGTCTCGTTCTGATCCCCTCCGGTTATTCTGTTCATCAGAGCATCCATACATGCATGTTTCATCTCCGGTGTATCTCCGGGTACAGGTTCATACCCATCAAGTGAATACCCAAACGTGGCAAGACCTTCACCACGTACAATCTCCAGAATATTGAAATGGTAGATTGTTTCATACGATTCTATAGTATCATCTCCACTGTTTGAAATCTCATAGGAGGAATCCGTCCCATCATATTTACCATCTGCAAGATATGTCTCCATATCATGAACTTCATATTCAACTCTTAAATCTCCATCCGGTTCCTGGCAATTATAATATGCAAATGATGTAAGTGGTATATTGACCATAACCACACATGTAGCAAGAATGCCGGCAATAATACTGTTCCTATTAAATCTATGACCTGTTTTCTTCATAACATCCACCACCATCCTATTTCTTCTGCACGTACTTTGATCCGTTTATCCAAATATCAGAGATTACCTTATTTCTAATAACCGCAACATCTTTGACCCTTTTGTTGATCACCCTGCCTGTTCCATCCTTCTCAAATTCCAGTTCCACATTCACTGCCAACGGATTAATATATTCCGTAGCAGACACAATACAACTCGACGTTGTGATATCCGTATCCACTGTTATATTGAACACCTTTGCATTCTGCCCCAAAAGATATGGTTTTTTATCCGTTGCATCTTTTATGACCTTAGACGCTTCCTCAACAGCCTTTGCTGCAGTATCACCGGTGACCGGAGACGTTTCAGGTACCCTTCTCAAATAAATCTCAAACAAGCCGTCACTACCCTTTTCCCCCGATGCAAGAATAACCCCGCTAAACGCAACTGACGTAACAGCTTCATCAGCATCACGTGTTTCAACAAACTTTCCGAACCCTGCATATTCAGTCTTGTCGGATCCCTGAACCACCACCACACCTGATGATGACATAATAGAATCCATGACCTGATTCACATTGGTCTGTAACTCATATTGCATTTCCGTGTTCACCTTCTCATTGTGGTACATCCGGATGGAATATGCTATGAGTGCAGAAACCGATGCCGCCACAATAGCTGCGATCGAAATGGCAATGATAAGTTCTACCAAAGACAGACCTCTGTTATTCTTTTTTACATCTGATACCATACGCATGCCATTTTCACTAATCCGTATAATGCCTGCCGGTGTTTGCTACCAAAGTTACCTTGGAAGTTTTACTACTTCCCCTTTGGGCGACTGTTTCAATCTCATATAAACCGTCGGCCACAGCATCAGCACCGTTTATTTTAGACACACTTCCATTTGATTTATTAAATTCTATTGTAATATTATCTCCCGGCGTAGTAGTTGCACTGCCTTTAAGACTGATAAGAACACTCCTGTCTATTTCTATCTTCTTTACCGAACTTCCCTGATGGACCTCAATAGTATTTTTCATCGGATCCGTATCAGTACGGATGATCATTTTTACATCGCCATCCTTGGACATTGCCAGCATCCTCGTCTCCGACAAACTATCGTCTATAAGCACCGCTGCACGCTGAGCATCACGGCTGAACATAAAAGAAACAGAAAAAGATGCCACCCCAACGATCACAACCATTATCGAAATAACAGTTATTAACTCTACCAAAGTATATCCGGAATTTCTGTCTTTTGACCTCATGAAAAACATCTCTGTTAATTTCCCTTTTTCCAATTCTCGTAATGCATAAATGAGTTATAATCCGGCTTGATCCTGTCTTTATCCTTCGCCCCACCGGGGGTTACGGAATACATCCTTGTTGATCCGTCACTAGTCAGATAGCTGATCAGGAAATTATTCTTGTACTCGCTCCCCTTTTCAACAAGATTCAATTCCTTTTCAACCCTGCTTTGGAGTATACCTTTATTTGAACTGATCTTTGTCGGATTTGAACTGGACCCTCCTTTTACGGTAACTGTTCCGGTTGCCATAAGAAGACCGTCAACCTCCGCGCCACTCTCTATTATCACATCCCCATATATCAGAGCTACTCCCTTAAGTTTTGATCCTGATGCCAAGGTATATGAAGGGGCTACGATACAAGCTCCAAAAGCTGCATTAGAAGCATCCTCCTCTAAATACATGTTATTCCCACTATTCGTATTGGTTGGGTTCAAAGAACTTACAAGCACATAATTATCCATCGGAGAGGTTACTGCTGCTCTAGTCCAGTCACTTCCTATTTTAGCCGTTTGAACCGTATTAAAGGTTATTGAGTCACTCAGCTTATAGTCCTCTTTTCCGTCAAGGAAAACACACATCATCTGATACCTGTTAAAGAGATTTTCCGGATAATCCGCAAATCTCTCAAGGCCTTCCGTATTACCCTTTATGAAATATCGTCCGTGTTCAACATCATAATTAACTATTGCATTCCGTCCGTAGATAACAGCCGAAGAATCTTCATTAATAACGGATTTTTGTAGATCAAAATAGTGTTCATACGTAACGGAATCCAAAACCTTCCTCTTAAGTCTGTATGCTGAAGGCTGTAACTCCGTTGGTGTATCTCCTGTTGATGACATAATTTCATCAAAGAAAGCAGCTTTAGACGATACACTGCCTAGCGTACCCACTTTGGTTATTGGATTATCAAACTCATCCTTAGCAATTACATACTTTCCTGAATCATTTTTAATCCATAAATCATCGTTAAACTTTAGATATGCATAATGAACCTTTTCACCATCGATGGTTACAACATACTCTTCAAAGATGTCATTAACTATTTCGTCGGCTGGTCCATTCGACTGTTTTACATATTTATACCCAAACCAACCATTATGCTCGTCATCAAGCTCGCTCCTCTTTTTATTCAACTGAAATCCGCCTGCCGGATAATTCTCATCTGTAGCCGGATTAGGGCCTGTCATAAAATCAGTAGGAACTACATATAATTGCTGATTGGTCTGAAGAGCGGTACTTTCCGCGCTTGCCGCGATTTTAGGGTAACCTGTCGGGACCGCTCCCTTTGATGAGAAATCAATGAAAGCTTTCCCCATTAAAACAAGTGAGTGAAGGTTACTCATATCAAGAGTACACTTTCTTCCGTTTATCATCATAGCGCTACTGTCAGCATCATTCCTGTCTGCAGTCCAACTCAGTGAATCTCCGTGAGTAAGGGTTTCCTCTGTTCCCCCGGATGCAATTGTCTTATCATTGTATCCGTAATAATCCCCCATCAACTTAACGTTACTGTTATCTGCATTAAGCTCCAGATCATTAAGTGCAAACATATTTGCATTGTTTATCGTGATCTTTGGATTATTTGCTCCTTTTACGGTACGCATCGAATCAAACCATACGCTTGGGATTCCGGATGATGTATTGGCGTTCTCTATAGTAAGAGAGGGATTGTTTCCCGCTACATTGATATCTCCCTTTGACACCACATAGTTACTTTTTAATGTAACATCACATCCGTATACATTTATTCCGCCATACAACGGGGCAACCACAGGCGTAGGCGTGGGATATATGAGATTGTCATTTGTAACCGGTGTTGAATGAACACCACCATAAAGATTGCCACTTACGTTTACACTTTTATTACCTGAAGCATCACTCGTGAAATATACCCCCTGGCATCCGATGATAGCATAATCCGTTATTTCCGCATTTGTATCAAGAAAATCAACAGTCGGACATTCTATGACAATGTCAGCTGTTACAATTGACTGATAGTCATTTGTGTCCTTTGCGCTCACTGAAACATTGGGGATGACAACACCCACATAGTCCCTTAAAGTCGCATCAGTATAGGCCGTGGTCGTATATGTACCATCCTTTTTTTTGTACTGAGGTGTACCCACAGATATAATACTGACAGACGAAATGCGCGAGGAAAACGGAGCTACTATAAAAGGATCCAGCTTGCTCTTAATATCATCAGGATCTGTAAGCGGTGCTGATATAGACTGGTCAATAACCTCTCCCTCAAAACAGCTTTTCAAAAATCCTTTTTTAAACTCCCTGTTTGCTTCTTCAGCAGTTGCGAATGTTTTTCCTATCTGAAGGATCGTACTGTCATATTTCTTTCCCGCGATCTCAGCAGCATTCTGACCGATACCGGTATAGACATCGTTAAGCCCTTTTTCGGCGTAATAAAAATCATCCTTAACTTTTCGATCTATACCTTTCATTGCCATACTGGTAACAGTTGTTCCCAATATGATTGATGTAAGTATAGTTACAAAAGCTATGGCAACTATTACCGTAATAAGAGTTGATCCTTTATTATCTCTTTTCATATAGTCACCTGATGTCATTCTCTGACCTCAACAGTTGAGGTAAGCGATGCATACACTTTGGAATCACCCGGTTTGGTAACATCAACCGTCACTTCAAATACCCTATCCTTTTTTTGTTTCTCGAGGATGGATTTATCTCCCGCCAAATTAGTAATAAGCCAATAATCTCCGCTTTTAACCCTTCCGGTAAACGTATTTACACCATCTGTATATGTTAGTGCGGCATTACTCGAAGCAGAGATCAGGTTATTGACTCCATCTCTAGTGATATTGACAGTTGTTCCCGTCAGATCGGTAATATCAGCCTTATCATCTTTAGTTAGTTTTAATTCCTTCTGCGCTATCAGATAAACTCTGTGATTGTCATTATTCGAATCATCTTTAACAGTTATAGTCTCCGGACCTGGGCTTCCCGGAACTGATGACGAATCCCACATAAACCTGTTGTAAAAAATGTAAATATCATTATCTACCGGCTGGTAATTACCATCCTTATCTATCTGGGATACATATGTTCCCTTAAAGACTTCCTTTGAATATTTTGTACTACCATCATCCGCCGTATAAATAACGGTACACTTCACGTTGATAATACCTGAGCTTCCGGCGCCTCCATCGCCGCTCTTATCTATGGATATTTCCTTAGCTGCTATCTTGATATCTCCTGCATCTACCGTATGCTCATGAAAATAGTCTGCAGCAGCGATATCGTATTTGTTCAATTCTTTGCCGGTAAGAACTGTTTTCGTATGCTTATCTATCTCATTGATCACCGGTAATTTTTTGCTATTTGCATTTGATGCATCAGTAACTGAAGCCATACTGTATGGTGCGGTCCGCATAGTTGCTGTGACATCATACTTGTCTCCACTCTGTGTAGCATATGTATTTCCCTTGCACAGTACATAATATGCAGGTTCTGACGAATCCTCGGTAAGAAGAGCGGAGGCATTCGACCCCCCGGCTTCAGCGAGTGCACTTGAAGCCTTCTCCTGCGCTGTTTTAGCACAAAAATCCGAGTCTGTTACACTGATTTTCTTTACCGTATCCGCACCACCGTTATACTTTTTCTGTAGCTGCCTGATACTTGAACTCTTGACTTCCTCCATAACAGTTTCAGCAAGGCTCGTGGCATTTTGCATCTTCTGAGCCTTTGCATTCGTCATCGAAGCAAGTGAGAATGACTGTAGCAGAACAGCCGAAGCGATAGCTAATATGGTAACGCATATTATCACTTCTACGAGTGTAAAACCGGAAGCATTTCTATGATCTTTTTCCATGCCGCGATCCCATACCATAACTTTACTTGCCATTATCTGTTTATAGTTATATCTCCTTCAGTATCTACGATATATATTCTTGCCTTTCCCCCATCATCATTCTCAATATTCACGACAAGGGGGATGTCTGATTCGTTTATCAGATGTAAATCAATGGACGATTTATCCTTTTTATCACTTCTTGATGACGATATTATACGGAGAACAACTTTTTCAGATTTATCCTTCTGAAATTCATCATCAGATACTTTATAATCGCCCAACTCATATTCACAGACATATTTTCCATCAGATCCTTTAAGGGTAAACGTAACGCCCTCTCTTTTGTTTACATCACTTGTAATATAAGTTGTTCCCGATGGATCTTTTGCTCTGCCTATGGTCTTGGCATTAGTATTATCTGTCGCTTTCGTAACATTTATAAAATAATCTTCTTCTTCGCTTTCCAGAGACTCGCTTCTATCCCCCATTATCGCCTCCATAAGATCAGAAGCGATCTTTCCGATAAGGTCAATGATAGACGGCCTGTTTCCATCCTCCACAAATATATTTTCTTTACCAGCATCCTCTACTCCTGTTTCAACCGGAGGCAAAACTCTTCCCGGGCCAAGCAGAGCATACTGCGACAGTACCATACTTCCATCTACTAGTTCGGTCAACGGATCATAAGTGACATCAATATTCTTGATCACTATGCGGTCCTCATAATCTTTTAGATATGCCAGCCACTTCTTGAAACCATCGTACTGGGAGGTGAATTTAAGTCCTATCTCTGTATCTTTTACAACAAGGTCCCTGATACTTCCGCTTTCATCCCCTCTTCCCGAAACTCCTTCTTCACTTTCCATCGGTGAACTCTCTGGAGACACGCTGTCTGCTGTCTCTCCGCTTTCAGCCTCATCAACAGCATCAACTGCTTCCTGGGCTGCCTGAGCCTCCACATCAGAAGCACTCTGCCCTGCTATAGAATTCTCAGTCACTTCCGCAAAGTTAATCTGTGGTACCCATGTGGGAATTTCTTTTTCAGCATTAACCACAAACATTATGGTCTTCTCATCGGTATTATCTTCCGGAAACCTGTCAAGAATTTTCTGGATTCTATCATCTGATTCGACTATACCTTGTTCATATGTAGCTTTATTTTCATACGCTTCACGCTTTGCTGCCAATTCACTTTGAAGTTGAGTTTTCTCGTTTGAAATCGTATCTATCTTGTCAAGAAATGGTTTCCCTACAAGAAAATATGCTCCGGCCAAAATAATCAGCGCACCAAGGTAAACAAGTAATTTCTTATCTCTGTCAGACATTACTCATCACCTCCTTCTACACGCTCCTGGACTTCTTCAGTTGTATCTTCAGGCCGGACCTCCTCATCGCCTGCATCAGTATCCTCGCCGGGAACCTCCTCAAGCGTTTCGCCGGATTCGCTGTCATTTTCAGTTTCTATATCCTGCAATTCTTCATCCGAAGTTTCTTCCTGCAGCTCATTCTCGGTATCCCCCGACTGAGTTTCTTCAGAAGAGGCTTCATCAGAAACGTTTTCAGCAGACGCCTCCTCTTCCTCTTCTTGAGCGCTATCTTCTACACTTTCTTCTTCATCCTCGCCGCTATCTTTCTTAGGATCATCATATTTTAGCGAAAGTGTTAAAGTGAATGTGTCTTCTGCACTACTATCCTCAATTGTTTCAGTGATGATATCCATTTTTACGTTTGACACATATGGTAACTCTTTCAGCTTTTTTACAAACTCAGCTATACTCGGCTTGCCAAATGATTTTCCTTCTATAGTCATCTCCCCTTCATTCGATGATAATCTGGTGATGGCAATGCCTTTAGGCATCTTTTCCTCTAGATCATCGACGAACTTAGCTAATGACTCATTTGCACCTTTGGTTGTATCAAACCAACTCTCCATAATGCCTACATCTGCCTGAGATTGTTCATATCTCTCCTTAAGAGAGCTGACATCTTCTATAGCAGCAATTTGTGCTCTCAGATTATCTGCTTCCTTATTCTCGTTGTAATAAACGAATAAAATGCCACCGCACATCCCTATGGCCACTACCCCTGCAAAGATCAGTATCCACCAGGGAAGCTTCTCCCCGCCGGCCTTCTCACTCCTCTTTGATGTTGGGGCAAGTGTCAGTCCCATCGGAGCGATCACGGCTCCGATATTGGCCAGATAGTTTGCAACTATCTCATCGCTCAATACATGATGGTTCTTGACCTCAACACCCCGCAGCTGTTCCACGACCTGAACTTCCTGCTCAAATTCGTCATCCACAAGCTCTGCCAGACCATTTACGGACATGACATCACCGATCATATAGATCCGTTCGATGGGATGCTCCGTATTCCTGGCCCTGTAGAATTCCAGGATACGTCCGATACTTGAAAGCATGGCCCTTACGGTATCCGCCACATCGGGATATGTTCCGACGAGCACGCCCAGGTTCTCTTCGATAAGCATCATATCGGCTTCATCATCCGAGATGCCTCGGGCATTCTTTACGGCATCAGCTATGGCAAGGCGGCCGTATGGTATGCTCCGCTGCATTATCATGGTTGATCCGTTCATTATATTAACAACAGTATTCTCGCCGCCCACCTGCAATACGGCATCAATACCTTCTCCTGCAGTCTGCAGCTTCAGGAGCTGAAGAATGGAATTACCGGAAAAGTCGATGGTCTCAACACCCATCCCCATCGCTTTTGCCAGTTCATAATACTGTTCGATAAGTTCGTTAGGAGTAGCCGTTACCGATAGCCTGTAATTCTTGATACCTTCATTCTGGACCACTTCCATGATCGAATGATTAAATGTGTAGTTTTCAAGGTTGGTTATCGGGAAATACTCGGCTGCGTTTATCTGTATGATGTCTTTGATACGGTTTTCTTTGCAGAAGGGAATGACCGCTTCTTTGTTTGCGATCCTTTTTGACGTGATGGTAAATATGACCTTTTTGGATGAAAAGCCTTCTCCCGCAAGGCCCTGTTTGATGGCAGAGGCAAGAGCCTGTGCATCAAGTATCACACCATCATCACACAACCCCTCAGGAATGATGAGGTCGATTGCGTTATAAACCTGTACCTTTTTCTTGCCTGCGAGTGCCACCTCGCAGACCTTTACGATCTCACTCCCCAGCGAGATCGTCAGAACTTTACGTGCCATATGTCTCTCCTATGTCTGCCCCGTTAATGATCCCTTAATAAAGTCTTCATACCCCTTTCGATGATGATGATCTCATCGTCAGTTTATTGTAAGAGTACTGATATATGCGTTTACGATCCCGTTCCCCCACAGACTTGCGATAAAAATCCCCGCAGCAAGATAAGGGCCAAAGGCCAGAACGTGATCCTGCTTGGATACCTTCATGCGGATCAGATGGATCACAGATCCCAGAATGCATCCGATAACAAATGCCAAGATGATATTCTTCCACCCCAAAAACAGTCCGGCTGCTGCCATAAGCTTGATATCTCCGCCACCGATACCCCGCCCCTTTGTGGCAAGATACAGGATCAGGAGAAAACCGCTGACAGATACAGCCCCGATCAGGTGGTCACTTACTGTCATCGGCAGCCATGAGAAAAATGCTCCCTTTGCGCTGTTTGCTTCAAGGCTGTAAACCCACATTCCGCAGGATTTTGCCAGGTCTAAAAGGGTGTACAGAATTCCCAATACCGCTATAAACACATTAAGACCGAACGGAATTTCATACGTCCGCCAGTCTATTACTGCTATCACTATAAGTGCTGATGTAAGCGCCATTGTCAGCACGCTTTGTAAAGTCAGACCCATTACCGCAAAGATCAGACAATATAATAAACCGTTGAGCAGTTCTATTATGGGATATTGTATTGAAAGCTTTGCCTTACAGTTCCTGCATTTGCCCCCGAGCAGAAGGTAGCTTATTACCGGAACCAGGTCATACCACTTGATCACGTTCCCACATGCCATGCAGTGGGAACGTGTTGTGGTTATGTTTTCATGCTTTGGTATCCTGTATACGCAGACGTTTATGAAACTGCCAATCAGGATGCCTAAAATCAAAACTATTAAAAACAATAACATGGTCTGCATAATTGCTCATGTTCGCTATAGAGCCCTTTATACACTTTAATAGTTATTTACCTGAAAGCGTCAGCTAAGTCCTTCTTAGGAGCCTTGGAGTTAGTATTGTTTGTAGCGGTCCACTGGAATGTATTTGTATCATATGATCCAACGGTAGCAGCTGTCCACCCCGATGACTTAAGAGGAGTCACTCCACTTGTTGAACTTTCAGCAAGACCAACGTCTGTAAGGTTTACTGTAGCGTAAACTCCGTTAGCACTTACGACTACATTAATTGTTGCAGGTACAGTCACACCACTCTTTGTTCCTTCATCAGCAACCCAAGATTCTACTGCAGTCTTATACTCAGAAACAGCACTAATATCTGTAGACTGTCTTGAGCTCTCTACATACTTAATGAACTGCGGTGCAAGTACACCTACCAAAATCGCCATAATGGCAATAACGATGATCAGCTCGACAAGCGAGAAACCTTTGTTATTCATTTCTTTCTTATTCATATTCCTGTCTCCTTTTCTTATGAATATTGCATTTAGGTTCGGAATCCGTTCCTAACCTGATCTATATATTCCGGATCAGCTGCTCTCTGTCCGGCATATACCATTATTTATATCGGATAAATCCGCCTTATATATTATATCATTTCACCCGGATTATCTCCATCTGAACTGTATACTCCGAGATAAATTAGTAATCTGAAGTATATTGTATCACACTTGAGAGCGATTGTGATATTTTTTTGTCAATCTTTTTACTTTTTCTAATATATATGACGTTTTTTTGCTTGTAAATGGTTCAGTCATACTCAAATATGCCCTGAATAGCATCAGAAATATTCATGAAATCCTTATAACTCAATCTGTCGACCCGGTTCACTCCCCTTGCAGACGGATCGATCAACTTTATCTGCTCACAAATAATCGTTCCCTCGGTTCCTTTTATACCTTTAACAGCAATATGGATCGGTCCTGCCTGGACATTCTTCAGTAAGGGACATACATGAAAAACACCGGTTGATTTTATAA
>JAILLI010000163.1 GCA_024693225.1 Lachnospiraceae bacterium | reverse complement strand
AGGGTCCCTTCCCGCAACAAATGACGGTTCTTTGCCGGAAACGTATACTACGCCCATAAACAACTCCGTCTCTTATGTGTTTGAAAAGATCTTGGGATCATTGCGATGCGTCCGTCGCAAGATGCGCAAAAAGAAAATCTTGTATGACGGATGTTATCACACAAGATTTTCCGATGCAATATCCAAATATTGCACAAAAGCAAGATTGGTTTTTTGTGTTATTTGCCGGAGCTCAGGAACCCGGCCCCGCCTTTTTCAGGCAACGACCGAAGACCGGATCTTATCCGAAGTCTCCCTGCCGCAAAGGAGGCCTATAAGCTCACACGCGAAATCCACAGCAGTGCCCAAACCCCTTGAAGTAGTGATGTTTCCATCAGTAACAACTGTTTTTATAACAGGTGTTGCTCCTTCCATCATGTCCTCCATTCCGGGATAACATGTTGCGTTTTTCCCCTTGAGCATCCCCCTGGCTCCCAGTATCCTGGCAGGGGCTGCACATATGGCTCCTATCCGTCCTCCTTTTGCATTCTGCTCATCAAGGATCTTCATGAGAGGGCTGCATTCGGCCAGGTTGACGGTTCCCGGCATACCACCGGGCAATATGACAAGATCCGCATCTTCGCCTTCCTTTCCACTCATCACCCGGTCCGCGATGACTTCTATGCCGCGTGCTCCCGTAACATTCTTTCTGTCGGGATATATGGAGACCGTGGCAACCTCCACTCCCGCTCTTCGCAGCAGATCCACAGGGGTGAGGGCTTCTATCTCCTCAAATCCGTCCGCAAGAAATACATATACCATGATGATCTCCTCCTGTTCTCTCTTTTTAGTATGGTGACCTGCCGGACACCGTCATCTGTATTCTAACATCCGCCGGCCTGACGGTAAAGCCGCACAAACATATATTCTTTCATATGGACAAAGCGGTCCTCTTGAAATAAAATGATGACTGTATATCATAACACAGCCGTGGGCTGTGCCGGTAACAGGAGGCGAATAGAATTGAACAAGACGGTTAAAGTATTCATAGACGGGAGCGAGGGTACGACAGGCCTTCGCATCAATGAGAGATTTGTAAGCCGGGACGATATCGAGGTCCTTACCATAGATCCTGCTCTGCGCAAGGATCCGGATGAGAGGGCCAGGCTCATCAACAGTTCGGATTACACCTTTTTGTGCCTTCCGGACGCGGCTTCCATAGAAGCGGTATCTCTTGCAGATAATCCTGATACGGTGCTGATAGATGCATCAACAGCCCACAGGACAAAGCCTGACTGGGCCTACGGCCTTCCCGAGCTGTCCCCGGAGCATTTCGAAAAGATAAGGACATCAAAACGTATTGCCGTTCCCGGCTGCTACGCTTCGGGCTTTATCATGATGGCTTATCCCCTTGTTACCGGCGGCATCCTTGATCCCGGCTACCCCTTCACGGTCCCGGCCCTTTCAGGATATTCGGGTGCCGGCAAAAAGGGCATAGCCCAGTATGAGGCCGAGGAAAAGGCAGAAGACCTCTTTGCCCCCCGCCTTTATGCCCTCAGCCAGATGCATAAGCATCTTCCCGAGATGAAATGTCACGCAGGCCTTACAAAAGACCCTGTCTTCATCCCCATCGTGGATGATTATTACTGCGGTATGATAGTAAACCTTCCGGTACATGCGGATATGATGAAAAAAAGGATGGCCCCAAAAGAGGTCAGGGACATGTATGCCGGACATTACAAAGACTCCGCCTTTATCCGTGTCCTTCCCTACGGTGCCGAAAGCGAAACGGGCGGTTTTTTGTCTGCAAATACCATGGCAGGCAAAGACTATGCCAATATACTTGTTACCGGAAATGATGACCGGATCCTGGTATCGGCCATATTTGACAATCTGGGAAAAGGGGCCAGCGGTGCGGCCATCGAATGTATGAACATCTCCATGGGCATAGATCCGGCCACGGGACTTAATGTTTAAGAGGGAATTTATATAACCTGCAGGGCCCCTGTCAGGAAGGGTGCCTTGACAGCCAGGCATTTGAGTACTGCCTTTGGCCCGTTACATCCTCGTCGAACCAGCCGGGTGCCCTGAAGGCATCCGCCTCTTCCACGGTGGGGAACTCAACTTCTGCTATCACAAGAGGCGAAAAGGGGGCACCAAAGACATCCAGCTCTATGGTATAGGCCCCATAGCCTATAAGGTAGCGCTTCTTGCGTATGACGGCCCCGTCAGCCTTTGAAGACAAAGTTTCGTATGCTTCCTTTGTAAGAGGGAGATTGTATTCCTCGTGGGCCAGGGAGGTGTTTTCTCCCCCGGTTCCCTTGTAGGTCATGTAATACTCCTCATCCTCCCGCCTGACCCTTATGGCGGGTTCAGTCGTAAGATAAGCCTGCTCTATGATATGAAAGGGATAGCTTTTTATATCATCGGGCATTTTTTTTATGGTAAATTTTCTCTCTATCTCCATTCCCATAAGGACATCATAACCTTCCGTAGAGTTTTGTTATATCATACATCTTTTTGGCAAGGCTTGCGGAAAAAGCCCCCTCCTTCATCCTCCAGACCCAGTTGCCACCCAGGGTCGAGGGGGTGTTTATCCTTGCAGCAGCACCAAGTCCCAGCCAGTCCTGCATGGGTATGATGCACAGGTTAGATACCGAACTCATGGCCAGTTTTACGAAGGAATGAGCTATATCCCTGTCCGACGCAAATTCCTTCCTGTTGAGGTATTTCATGGCCATCCTCCTGTCGGCAGGCTTTAAGGTCTTAAACCAGCCCACTGTGGTGTCATTGTCGTGGGTGCCCGTGTAGACCACCGAATTGGCTGCATAGTTATGGGGAAGATAGTCCGACTCCTCCCTGGGATCGAAGGCAAACTGCAATACCTTCATGCCCGGATATCCGGTCTTTTTCACAAGACGTATCACGGAAGGGGTCAGAAAGCCCAGATCCTCCGCTATCATGTCAACATCCCCCAGCTTGTCCTTTACAGCCTTAAAGAGGCCTATACCGGGGCCCTTTTCCCATTTCCCGAACTCGGCAGTGGGATCCCCGTAGGGTATGGCATAGTATTCGTCAAAGCCCCTGAAATGATCTACCCTGACCATGTCGTAAAGCTCCATACACCGCTTTATCCGCCGTATCCACCATTCGTAGCCCGTCTTTTCATGTCTGTCCCAGTCATAGAGTGGGTTGCCCCAGAGCTGGCCTGTGGCCGAAAAAGCATCCGGAGGACATCCGGCGACAGCCAGCGGATACCCCTTTTCATCAAGCTTGAACATCTCGGGACAAGACCAGGTGTCAGCGCTGTCAAGTGCCACATATATGGGGATATCTCCTATGATGGAGACACCTCTCTCATTGGCATATTTTTTCAGGTCCTTCCACATGACCGTAAATTCATACTGGACAAACTTGTAAAATTCTATATCCTTGGCATATTTTTCCCTGTATGCGTCAAGGACCTTTTTATCTCTCATCCTTACGGGCTCTTTCCATTCGACCAGGCTCCTGCCCGAAAAAGCGTCCTTTAAGGCCATATAGAGGGCATAATCCTCCAGCCAGTACCTGTTCGATGAAACAAAGTCCCTGTAGGCCTTATCCTTTGTATCAAAGCGCCTGAAGGCTTTTTTCAGCATCTTGAAGCGGTTGTCGTAGAGCTTTTTGTAATCTGTCCTTACGGGATCGCTGCCGAAATCATATGCGGCAACCTCTCCTGCCTTAAGAAGACCTTCCTCTGTCAGCTTATCCGGATCGATAAAATAAGGATTGCCCGCAAAAGTCGAGAATGACTGATAGGGCGAATCCCCGTAACTGGTTGGTCCGAGCGGCAGTATCTGCCAGTAGCTCTGTCCCCCCTGACATAATCTGTCGACAAAATCGTAGCTGCACTTTCCCATGGTCCCTATGCCGTATCTGCCCGGAAGAGATGCGACCGGCATCAGAACTCCGCTTTTGCGCTCTTTTTTCATCTTAACCTCCACTGTAAAGGTCTATACAAAGGGCCTGTCCACATTTATGACTGCATAATGGTTCCCGGGAAGACTTTCCACCTTTGCACAGATAGTGTTCTTTATCTCCTTCTCGGTCAGTCTGCACTCATAGGGGGCCACTACATCGAATATGAGGTTGGTATGGCTGGGCCCCTTTACCATACGGAAATCATGTATAGTGAATTCTTCATCAACGCTCTTGGCTATGAGCTCGCAAAGCCTCCTCATCCTGTCTGTCGCTTCATCATCCACCACAACGGGATCCATGTGTATAACGCAGCTGCAGCCCAAAGTCTCGTTGATCCTCCGCTCTATGTTGTCGATGGTATCATGAACGTCAAGTATGTTGCGGTCTGCACTTACCTCGGCATGGACCGAGATCATGATCCGGCCCGGCCCGTAATCGTGTACGACCAGGTCATGGATGCCTATGATATCGTCATATGAGGTGATGAACTTCTCTATGGTATCCACATATTCCTTTGAAGGCTTGGAGCCCAGAAGGGGATCTATGGTATCCTTTGCCGATGACAGGCCTGCATAGAGCACGAAAGCCGAGACAGCAAGACCGCACCAGCCGTCTATGCACAGTCCCGTGTAATATCCGACCAAGGAGGAGGCCAGCACTATGAGGGTGGCGATACAGTCGGAAAAAGAATCGACCGCGACCGCTTTCATGGCAGCCGAACCTATCTTTTTGCCTGTTTTGCTGTTGTAAGAGTACATATAGAGCTTGACTGCTATCGATATGACAAGGATGGCAACGACTACGGGAGTAAGTACCGGAAGCTGCGGATGGATGATCTTACCAAATGATGTCTTTAAGAGCTCGACACCCATCAGGATGATTATCATGGATACGACCAGCCCGGTCACGTATTCTATCCTTCCGTGGCCGAAAGGGTGCTCGGGATCCGGCTTCTGCCCGGCCATCTTAAAGCCCACCAGGGCTACAAGTGATGAAAGGGCATCGCTTAAGTTGTTAAAGGCATCCGCCGTCACGGCAACGCTTCCGGCGATCATACCGGCTGTAAACTTAAGGCCAAAGAGCAGGATGTTGAGTATCACGCCAAAAGCCCCGCATAATACCCCGTATGCGCACCTTACCCTCGAATCCTTTATGTTGTTCCTGTCTTTTATAAATATCCTTGCAAGCAGTTCTATCATCCGGGAATCTCTCCCCCTTCGTCTTCTTTTTTAGCTTTACCCTCCGCAAGCTGTGAGGCGCCGGTATCCGTCTCCTCGATCCCTTCCGCCACCAGCTCTTCCGAGGTGAAGATCCGCATCTTTCTGAAATCGGAGAAGAGCATCCTGGTGGAATATATGAAGTTGGAAAAAAGTCCGGCTTTGAAAAGGTTATAGACTATCATGCCTATCGGGACGGCAACTATGAGGCCGAAAGCGCCCTTGATCCTGAATCCGACATAGAGAAGGAGCAGGGTCGGTATGGCGGGCATGCCTATCGAATCCCCGACCAGCTTGGGCTGTATGAGCTGCCTGACAAGCTGTGAAAGGCCCCATACGATCATCATTCCCACGGCGAACTTGTAATCCTTCATGATGAAGGCATAAAGAGCCCAGGGCCACATCACCGCACCCGTCCCGAAGAAGGGCAGGAAATCAAGAAAAGCGATGAGCAGGGCTATCAGAAAAGCATAGTCGACCCCAAGGACCAGAAAGCCCACTATCAATACCATATAGACAAAGCCCATGATCTTGAACTGGGCCTTGAAATAGCCGCCGACTGCCGATTTCATTGTCCCGGTGATTATGTCATATCTTTCCTTTATATGTTCGGGGATGACCTCGGAGAAAAACCTTCCGATCTTCTCCCTTTCGGCAACGAAGAGATAGCTGGCCAGTATGCACATTATCACTCCGATAAGGAACTGGGGGGCATTCTTGACCCCGTCGCTGGCGGACTGTGCGGCACTCTCCCCTATGGATGTCCCTACCTTCTGCAGTTCTTCATATATGCTCTGTCCCAGATTTGAGAAAAATTCCCTGGAGCTCTTGGGCAGAAGGGCAAAACGGGTGGAAAAAGCGCTTGAAAGGTTGCTGATGGTGCTGTTCACCTTGGCCCACATATTGGGCGCGTTGGTAAAGAAGCCGACCAGCTCGGATATGAGCACGTAGAGGATACCGTAACTTGCCCCGACGACGGCGGCAAGGGTCAGTATCATGACAAATACGGAGCCTGCCTTACGCCTTATCTTCATCTTGTTCTCAAGGAACCTGACCAGGGGATTGGCTATGGCGGCTATAAGGGCCGCTACCACAAAAGGCCAGAAAAAGGCAAGGAGCCTGGGCAGTACGAATATCAGTACTACCGCCAGTATTATTGCAAAAAGATAATTAAAGAGTATCTTCAGATATTTTGTCGATGACTTCATATATCTCCTCCCTTCCCTGCCGGGTCACGGCTGAAAAAGGTATGATCTCTTTTGCACCAAGGGTGGTCCGTATCAGCTTTAACTGCTTGTCGATCTGGCTTCTCTTTATCTTGTCAAGCTTTGTGGCTATGATCACGGGGACAAAACCGTTTGAACATATCCATTCGTACATCTGCCGGTCATTTTCCCCCGGCTCATGCCGGATATCTATGAGGAGGAAGATGCATTTAAGCTGCTTTGACGTCTTAAGGTATTTTTCTATCATCTTTCCCCATTTTGCGATCTCCGTCTTGGAGGCTTTGGCATAGCCGTAGCCCGGCAGATCGACAAAATAGACCTCTTCGTTTATATTGTAAAAGTTGATCGTCTGCGTTTTACCCGGCTGGGAGCTGGTCCTTGCATAGGATTTGCGGTTCATCAGGGAATTGATGAGCGATGACTTGCCCACATTGGACTTGCCCGCAAAAGCTATCTCCGGAAGCTTTGTTTCCGGCAGGCGGCTGGTAGGGCCGCATACGATCTCAAGATTTAAGCTCCTTATGACCATAGACTTATGCCTTCAGGAGGGCATGTTTTAAGACTTCATCCATGCGCTCCACAAATACTATGTTAAGTCCCCGGGTTATCTCATCGTCAAGCTCTTCTATATCCTTGACATTTGCCTTGGGAACAAGGACCTTCTTTATTCCGGCATTCTTTGCTGCAAGTATCTTTTCCTTAAGTCCGCCTATAGGAAGCACCCTTCCCCTCAGCGTTATCTCTCCGGTCATGGCTACATCGGCACGTACCTTCCTGTCCGTTATGGCGGAAAAGAGGGCCGTGGCCATGGTTATACCGGCGGAGGGTCCGTCCTTGGGGACGCTCCCCTCGGGTATATGGAGGTGAAAATCATGCTTTTTAAAATAGTCCGCCGCCACCTTATGCTTCGAAGCTATGGACCTGATATAGCTCATTCCTGCCTGGGCACTCTCCTTCATGACGTCGCCGAGCTGACCGGTCAGGATTATCTCTCCCTTGCCGGGCATAACGTTCACTTCTATGGAAAGGGTATCGCCACCCACGCTCGTCCAGGCCAGTCCCCTGACTATACCGACCTCATCGCTGTCATTCTTCCTGTCTCTTTCGAACTTGCGTATGCCCAGAAAATCAGCCAGATTGCCTTTGTTGACCCTGACGGTCGATCTTCCGTCCTGGTATATCTGCCTTGCTGCCTTTCGGCATATGGCCCCGATCTTACGCTCAAGTGACCTTACCCCGGCTTCCTTGGTATATCCGTCCACTATCTCAGGCCAGACCGTATCCGCTATGACCAGCTGATCCTTTTTCAGGCCGTGCTTTTTGAGCTGCTTGGGAAAAAGGTGCTCTTTGGCTATATGTATCTTCTCGTTTTCGGTATAGCTGTTGACCTCTATGATCTCCATCCTGTCAAGGAGAGGACGGGGTATCTGCGCGGTCGAATTGGCTGTTGCTATGAAAAGGACCTCTGACAGGTCTATGGGTATCTCTATGTAATGATCGGAAAAGCGTGAGTTCTGCTCGCTGTCAAGGACCTCGAGCAGGGCAGCTGAAGGGTCACCCTTGAAATCGTTGCTCATCTTGTCCACTTCATCGAGCAGTATCAGGGGATTCTTCACTCCGGCATTCTTAAGCCCGACCGCTATCCTTCCCGGCATGGCTCCCACATAGGTACGTCTGTGACCCCGTATCTCGGCCTCGTCCCTGACGCCTCCGAGGCATATCCTGATGTATTTCTTGTCAAGGGCTGTCGCTACGGACTTTGCTATGCTGGTCTTTCCGACACCGGGAGGCCCGACAAGACAGATGATGGGCGAATCTCCCTTTTTGGTAAGGTTCCTTACCGCAAGGAACTCGAGCATCCTCTCTTTTACCTTGTCCAGTCCGTAATGATCCCTGTCAAGTATCTTCTCGGCCCGGTCTATGTCCCTGTTATCGACCGAAGACCTGTTCCAGGGCATGGCCAGCAGGGTTTCTATATAGCCCCTTGAAACCTCGGCTTCAGAGGATCCGTCATGTAAATGACTGAACCGGTCGATCTCCTTGAGTATCTTATCCTTCGTCTCTTTATTGGCTTTAAGCTTGAGGGCGGCTTCCCTGTACTTTTCCTCCTCGGTGGCAGTACTGCCTTCCCCCAGCTCCTCCTTTATGACCCTAAGCTGCTCTCTTAATACATACTCCTTCTGGTTCTTGTCAACCCGCTCTTTTATCTGCTTGGCTATGTTGGTCTTGATGTCAAGGACATTGACCTCCCGTTGGAGTATGGTCATGAGCTGCATGAATCTGGCATCAACCGTCTCGGCGCACAAAAGTCTTGCCCTGTCGGAAAAATGCATGGGAACGTTTATGGCCACGTAATCAAGGAGTTCCGACAGGGTCTGGGCTTCCTCGAACTGCTTTGTAAGGCTTCTTGCTATCTGCGGATTGTAGCCCAGCATTGTCGTAAGAAGCTCCTTCAAAACGTTGATCTTTGCCATTATCTCAAGCCTTACATCCTCACCGTCCTCAATGATCTCCGGATTGACCGGTCCTATGGTCTTGCCCACATACCAGTCATCTGTTGCGACCATCTCCTTTACAGTGGCTATCAGGCAATCCTCGCTTACCACTTCAAATATCCTGGCCCTGGCAACGCCTTCAACAAGGACCCTTACCACATTTCCCGGAAGCTTTACAACCTGCTTGATCTCGCATATGCAGCCGCAGTCATAAAGACCTGTCATGCCGGTCTTTGTAGCCTTGTCATCTTCCTTCTCGACCGCGGCAAAAAGCTTGCGGTCCTTTACCATGGCAAGCTCTACGGCCTTGGCTCCGGGAGCCGTATTGACATCAAAATGAATGACCATGCCCGGAAGCACCGCCAGCTTGTTAACAACAACGCAAGGGTATTTCTTCTTTGTTATCCTTCGCAAAACTATTCTGCCTTTTTAAGCTTCTTCTTTACGTTTTCGTTGTTCCGGACGATCAACGGAGCACCTTCTCCCGTGACCGCACCTTTTGTTATGACACACTTTTTGATGGATTCGTCGGAAGGGATCTCAAACATCAGATCGTTCATGATACCTTCAAGAATTGACCGAAGACCTCTCGCGCCGGTCTTTTTCTCGTGTGCCTTATGTGCGATCTCGGCGATCGCATCATCCTCGAACTCGAGCTCAACTCCGTCGATCTCAAAGAGCTTCTTGTACTGCTTTGTGATCGCATTTTTGGGCTCGGTCAGCACCTTGATAAGGGCTTCCTCATCAAGGCCCTCAAGACTGACACTGATGGGCACACGACCTACAAATTCCGGTATGAGACCGAATTTGATCAGATCCTCGGGCTGAACCTGTGACAAAAGCTCTCCGACCTCATGCTCGGTCTTGGTGGCTATCTCTGCGTTAAATCCTATGGATTTACGGTCGAGACGGTTTTCCACGATCTTTTCAAGGCCATCAAAGGCTCCGCCGCAAATGAAGAGTATATTTGTAGTGTTGATCGGTATCAGTTCCTGATGAGGATGCTTTCTGCCTCCCTGGGGCGGCACTGAAGCATTGGTTCCCTCGATGATCTTAAGAAGCGCCTGCTGCACTCCCTCTCCCGATACGTCCCTTGTTATCGAAACGTTCTCGGATTTTCTCGTTATCTTGTCTATCTCGTCTATATAGATGATCCCGTACTGGGCTTTTTCTATATTATAATCCGCAGCCTGAATGACCTTCAGGAGGATGTTCTCAACGTCCTCACCGACATAACCGGCTTCGGTAAGGGCCGTTGCATCGGCTATGGCAAAGGGGACATTTATGATCTTGGCAAGTGTCTGGGCCAGAAGGGTCTTTCCCGAACCCGTGGGGCCTATCATGATGACATTTGACTTCTGAAGCTCTATATCCCCCTCTTCCTTCTGGGACAGTATCCTCTTGTAATGGTTGTAGACCGCTACCGAAAGGACCTTTTTGGCTTCCTCCTGCCCGATGACGTTCTCATCAAGGAATTCCTTCATTTCTTTGGGCTTGACAAGGTTTATCTCGTCGCTGTCGCCAAAATCAGGCTCCACCTCTTTGGGTTCGTAGAGCTCGTCCTCAACTATCTCCATGCATACTTCTATACATTCATCGCATATGAAGACCCCTTCAGGTCCCGCAATGAGCTTTCTGACCTGATTCTGGTCCTTGCCGCAAAATGAACATCTGATATCTTTCTTTGCCATTATATGTGTATCCCTTTTACATCCTGTTGGTGATTATCTTATCTACAATACCGTATTCAAGCGCTTCCTCGGCACTCATCCAGTTATCACGCTCGGTATCCGCAGCCACTTTTTCGATGGGCTGTCCGGTATTTTCCGAAAGGATCCTGTTCAGGCGCTCCTTGGTACGGACGATCTGCTTGGCAACTATCTCGATCTCGGTTGCCTGCCCCTTTGCCCCGCCCGAAGGCTGATGGATCATTATCTCGGCATTGGGAAGGACAAATCTCTTGCCCTTTTCTCCTCCCGCAAGAAGGAAAGCTCCCATGGAAGCAGCCATTCCTATACAGTATGTCGCAACATCGCATTTGACATAATGCATGGTGTCATATATGGCAAATCCGTCCGCTACCGACCCGCCGGGGCTGTTGATGTAGAAGTGGATGTCCTTTTCGGGATCCTCCGCTTCAAGGAACATCATCTGGGCGACTATAAGGTTTGCCGTGGTCTCATTGACCTCCTCTCCCAGAAAAACGATCCTCTCCTTGAGGAGTCTGGAAAAAATATCGTAGCTGCGTTCTCCGCGGCTGGTCTGTTCAATGACATAAGGTACTAAGCTCATATTGTCTCCAATCCGTAAAATTATTTCTCCTTGGCATTATCAACTATCAGATCGATCGCTTTCTGTATCTTGAGATCCTCGATGATCTGGTTCCTGCCGTACTCATCATCACCTATGTATTCCTTGAGCTTGTCGAGCTCCATA
>JAILLI010000162.1 GCA_024693225.1 Lachnospiraceae bacterium | reverse complement strand
CGGCTACGGATGGAAGTGATGAGAGTGATGAAAATGAGAATGAAATCTCGCCGGCGCCTGACTTTACACTGACTGACCAGTATGGTGTAAAACATACACTTTCCGATTACAGGGGTAAGACAGTATTTCTTAATTTCTGGGCTACCTGGTGTCCTCCCTGTCGTGCGGAGATGCCGGATATCCAGGCGATCTATGAAGAAACATTAAAGCAGAAAGATCCTGACCTTGTTATTCTCGGTGTGGCATTCCCGGGTTACGGTAAAGAGACAGATGAAGAGGGGATAAGGGATTTCCTTGAGGAAAACGGGTATACCTATCCTGTCTTAATGGATACGGATGCATCTCTCATGCTTCCATACTATATAAATGCGTATCCGACAACATATATGATAGACAGGGAGGGCAATGTATACGGTTATGTGCCGGGAAGCATGACGAGAGATGTTATGGAAGATGTTATCAGACAGACCCAAAATGATTAGTTTTTCAGCAAATTCAGCAAATAAAGGTCAACTTGACTTCCGTGTGCCAAACCCCTACGATATAATCTACGGAAGCAACCCGAAAGAACACGGGCTCATTGGCAGGTTCTGTAAATATAGTGTTTAAACAAGGAGAGCAGACTTATGAAACTCATTTCATGGAACATAGATTCGGTAAATGCCGCACTAACGGGTACAAGCCCACGGTCGGACCTTTCCAGGCAGGTATTGGAGACTATAGCAAAAGAAAATGCTGATATCATCGCGATCCAGGAGACAAAGCTTCCCGAGGCCGGCATGAATGCCAAACAGGAAGAAGTGCTCGGGTCATATTTTCCCGATCATGACTATGTGTATGTAAGCTCTCACGAGCCTGCCAGAAAGGGTTATGCAGGCACCATGGCATTATATAAAAGGGGTATGCAGGTTAAGTCTTCCTTCCCTGAGATAGGAGCCCCGGATACCATGGACAGCGAAGGCAGGATGATCACTTTGGAACTTGACACCTGTTTTTTCAACCTGGTCTATACGCCCAATGCCGGCGACGGCCTCAGAAGGCTTACGGAACGTCAGGAGTGGGACAGGAAGTATACCGGATATATGAAGAGACTTGATGAACAAAAGCCCGTTATATCCTGCGGAGACTATAACGTTGCACATGAGGAGATCGACCTTGCCAATCCGGACAGTAACCATATGTCGGCAGGGTTTACGGATGAGGAGAGGGCAGGCTTTACAAACCTCTTAAATGCGGGTTTTGTTGATACATTCAGATATGTTCACGGCGATGTACCGGGCATCTACTCCTGGTGGGCGCAGAGGATCAGGACCAGTAAGATCAACAATTCAGGCTGGAGGATAGATTATTTTCTGGTAAGTGACAGGATAAAAGACAAGGTGACCCGGTCGGAAATGCTCGATTCGGGCCCCCGTCAGGATCATACCCCGATCCTTCTTGAGATAGACCTGTAGACAGACTGACACGTTGGCCCGTATGATACTTCTTGAGACAGATCTGTAGACAGACTGACACGTGCCCGTATGATACTTCTTGAGAAGACCTGCAGACGGACCGTCAAACCGCCCCTCCGGGCCTTCTCAGAGACGGAGGGTGAGGTTGTTGAGGCCGAAGGTGTTGAGATAGACTGCTTCTTTGGCGGTGGAGACGACCGTACGTATGCCTATATGGGCTATGGGGTCGTCATCGCTGTGAAGCTCGTGATAGTGTATCGGGTCGAAGTGGATACAGTTGTCCCGGATCCTTATTATCTTTTCATGATCGCCTATCACAAGGCGGACCTCGATCATATTCTTTTGCCCCTTGTCGAAACCGAATCTGGTGGTATTATATGTCATTTCTTCGATACACAGACCGATAAGGGCACTTGTGGTCTTTTTTTCTCCGTGCTGCAGACAGAATTCTATAGCCTTGCTTGAGGCTTCAACGGCACCCTTGTCGCTCTCTATGGTGTATTCGAAGCAGCGCTCGTCCGGAGAGGTGAAAGAGGGAGGGAGGAGTGCAAAGTCTTCAGCCGTAAGACTGACCCTTTTGTTGCTTTTCCAGACATATATGCATATGAAGACCAGGGCGGCTCCTTCACCGCAAAGGAAGCATAACCACAGACCCGTCACCCCGAACAGGTATCCCATAACAAGGGCAGAAAGAGAAGGAAGCAGGAAGTTCTGCAATACGCAGATCCCTTCCATCAGTCTTACCCGTCCTATCCCCTGATAATAGAACTTGAAGGTCGTGTTGAGGGCACAGGGGACCAGACAAAGGGCAAAGAGACGAAGGCCTTTTGTGGCCAGATTTACGACCTGGGGGTCGTTCTCGATAAAGAGAAATACAATGGGCCCGGCTCCGAGTATGACTACGAGGGTTACTGAAGCCAGTACGACTATGGCATTTTTAGTCATGGTCCGTACAAGGGTATACAATGAGGACCGGTCCTTATCGGCACAGAATATCGATGCCATCATAAGTGCTACGGAGGAAATACCATTGCAGAAAGCATAGCAGAGATTGCTTATGGTGGAGATGACCGAATATGCCGCAACAGCCAGATTGCCGCCGAAGGATCTGAGCAGGTTGTTCAGCAGCAATATCAGGAAAACAAGACTTAACTGGTTGATGATCGTCGGTATCCCGTTCCCCACGATTAGGCGGAGCATGTTAAGACTAAGGCCCTTCCTGCGAAGAGTAAAGAGACGGTCTTTGCTGACAAAACAGCCGATACCGATAAAGACTGCCGCGTAATAACTGAGACTTGATGCCAGTCCCATCCCGAAGATGCCTCCGTGAATGACAAGGACGTTCAGCAGGTCCAAGGCAACGTCGATCACCGTCATCAGTACCACGGCGGTTACAAGACGCGTCCTCTTACCCGACATCTGCAGGTAAGGTACCATGACCTGCGCAGTAAGGAAGGCAGGTACACCTATGATAAAGCCCGTAAGATAATCTTTTGTAAGATAATAGACCGGATTGCCGGGCTCGGGCCTTCCTGCCCCGAGGAGAGTGCAAAGGGGTCCCGAAAAGACCAGTACCAATATGAGACCCAGCAGGGATATGGCCGATGTCAGAGCCACTGATACGGTAAAGCAGGAGTCGCTGCCTTCCCGGTCGCCTCTGCCCAAAGTCTTTCCGCATACGACCTGGACACCGGCTGATATCATGGCACCCGGGGCGGCAAATGCCAGCAGGACGGGCTGGGTGTATCCGTAAGCCGCCATGGCATCAACTCCAAGAAATCGACATATCACAATACTGTCTATCAGCATACACAGCGTCACGGTCATGGAAGATATGACCTGCGCTATCATCATCTGGCCAAACAATCTCTTGATCATATGAAAATTATCTCCTTGATCCTGTCTTTTGATCTCTTATATCGGACCCTATCTACAGATTCTAATGTATATACTCATACAAATGCAACCATCTTCTTCAAGATTGTCAAAGGACGATCCTTTTTGACACTTTTTAAGAAGGGATATAGCAAAGCCGGGGTGGGATGACATATTCATTGTCTGTCTGTGAAGTGGGGCTTGAAAATCCCGAAAGAGTCTTCTATAATACCTAATGGTTAGGGAAGGCTAACAAAAAAGAAAACAAGTTATGAAAATGGAGTACAGTGATGACAGACAAAGAGTACAAGGAACTGTCGCAAAGAGAATTTGCAAAAGCAGCCGGAGTATATGAAACGGACAAAGGCGGCGTATACAAAATGTGCAAAAAAGATTATCCGGATGTTCTTGCGGAACTTGAGAAGGAGCCGTTTACGGATATTCTGGACTGCGGATGCGGACCGGCCCCCATGCTTACTTTACTGCATGAGAAATATCCCCAAAAGCATTATACCGGTATAGATATCACACCGGAAATGATAGATGTTGCCAGAGCAAAGAATATGAGTGATGTCAAACTGGTGGTGGGGGACTGTGAGAAGCTGCCCTTTGAAGATTGCTCATATGATGTGGTCATATGCTGTCAGAGCTTTCATCATTATCCCAATGTACAGGATTTCTTTAACAGCGTTTACCGCGTTCTTCGCCCGGGCGGGAGGCTGATCTTACGGGACATGACTGCCGCATCGGCACCTGTCTTATGGTTCATGAATCGCGTGGAAATGCCTCTCATTAATCTGCTGGGTCATGGGGATGTCCATGTTTACAGCGTAAATGAAGTCAGAAGGCTCTGCGACAAAGCCGGGCTCAGGCTTGAGAGTGGGGAGAAGAGGGGTTTTTTCAGACTGCACTGCGTAGCAAGGAAACCGGCGTAACACAGGCGTAAGAGATCATCCGGTCGGATTTTTGCGCCAAAGTTAGTTATAACTAACAGTTCCGGAAAACGGATACTGTCGATCAAAAGGAGGAGAATATCATGGAACTGAAAGGAGTAGGATTATTTGCACTCGGAACACTGTTCGGACTGGAGGGGATCAAACTTTTGTCCTCCAAGGACGCGAAGAAGGTCTATGCGCATTGCACTGCGGGGGTCCTCAGAGTAAAAGACAATGTGCTCGATCAAACAACAACGCTCCGGGAAAACTGCAGCGATATCTATGAAGAGGCCAAAGCCATAAATGAAGAAAGACGGGAAAAGGAAGAAGAAGCAGAAGCATGAGATTTGCGATCAGGCATGAGATCAGAAACAGAATAAGACTGCATCTTGACTTGAAACGTCTTACCTTCAGGGAAGCTGATACTCTTGAATACTATCTGAGATCATTTGATCAGGTGACGGAAGTGCGTGTTTATGAGCGTACAGCTGATGCGGTCGTGTATTTTACCGGTGACCGGTCAGATATCATCACGATAGTCAGGGATTTTTCCTTTGACAAAACAGATGTACCTGAGAAAGTTTTCGAAAGTTCGAGCAGAGAGCTGGCATCGAAATACTACGACAGGATCGTAACGACTGTTATCCTGCATTACGCTAAAAGACTAATAGTGCCTTTCTTTATCAGGAGAGTCATTGCCGGCTTCAAGATGGTCAGATATATATGGCGGGGCCTTAAGACCCTCAGGAATAGACATCTGCAGGTGGAGATGCTTGATGCCATTGCGATCACAGCTGCCATACTGACCGGAGATCATAATACGGCATCTTCCGTGATGTTCCTGCTTAAGATCGGAGATACCCTGGAGGAGTGGACCCATAAACGATCGGTCGATGATCTTGCAAGGCGCATGTCCTTAAATATCGACAGGGTCTGGCTGTGTACGGACAAGGGAGAGGTTCTTACCGATTCTTCCGCCATAGAACCCGGTGACAGGGTTATAGTCCGGATGGGGAACATGATCCCCTTCGATGGTGAGGTCGTTTCCGGTGAGGCCATGGTAAACCAGTCATCCATGACCGGCGAATCCACGGCTGTTCATAAGGTATGCGGCACAAGTGTCTTTGCCGGGACCGTTGTGGAAGAAGGAGATGTGACCATAAGGGTAACACAGGCCGGAGGAGACGGACGCTTTGACAGGATAGTGAAGATGATAGAGGAAACCGAAAAGCTCAAGTCATCTCTTGAGAGCAGGGCAGAAAGGCTGGCCGACAGACTTGTGCCTTATACACTGCTTGCCGCAGGATTAACATGGGTGATCAGCAGGAATGTCACCAAGGCCGTTTCCGTCCTTATGGTGGATTACTCCTGTGCCCTGAAGATGGCCATGCCCATATCGGTCCTGTCTGCCATAAAGGAAGCATCAGAATACGGAATAACCGTAAAGGGAGGAAAATTCCTGGAGGCGGTGGCCGATGCGGACACGATAGTTTTTGACAAAACGGGAACGATCACAAAGGCGCAGCCTACAGTGGCCGGCCTGGTGTCATTTTGTGAGGAGACGGAGGATGAACTTTTAAGGCAGGCGGCCTGTCTGGAGGAACATTTTCCACACTCGGTCGCAAGAGCTGTCGTTGACTGCGCCATGGACAGGGGACTGCTTCATGATGAACTTCATACAGAGGTAGAGTATATAGTCGCACATGGGATAGCATCGGCGATAGATGATGAGAGGGCTGTGATCGGCAGCTATCATTTTGTCTTCGAAGATGAACAGGTTGTCATACCGGATGGCATGAAAGAGACCTTTGATAAGCTTCCGGACGGGTATTCGCGCCTGTATTTTGCCAAGAACGGGAAGCTTGCGGCGTGCATCCTCATAGATGATCCTATGAGAGGAGAAACGAATGATGTAGTAAGAACCCTCGGTGAGCTTGGCTTTGAGCATATAGTCATGATGACGGGAGACAGCGAGAAAACGGCGGCCGGGATAGCGGCAAAAGCGGGGATAAGCGAATATTATGCCGAGGTGCTTCCCGAGGATAAGGCAAAGTACGTTGAGAAGGCCAGATCCGAGGGTCATCGCGTGATAATGGTAGGTGACGGCATCAATGATTCACCGGCATTGTCCGCAGCAGACGCCGGGATCGCCATAAGTGACGGGGCAGAAATAGCCAGACAGATAGCGGATATCACCATCAGTTCGGACAGCCTTGAAAGCATTGTCATATTAAGGCGGATCAGCACACTTCTCATGAAAAGGATAGGTTTCAATTACAGGACTATCGTAGGCTTTAATACCGCCCTTATAGGACTTGGTATAGCCGGGATCATGCCGCCGGCAACGTCGGCCATGCTCCATAACGGGTCTACGGTGGCGCTGGGTCTTAACAGTATGACGAGCCTTATCAGTGAGAAAGAAGGAAGAGATCGATGAAAGCGGATTACAGAAACTGGATGCCGAAAGGCATGGTCACGGGGATGGCACGTGGGACTGCCGTATTTTTTATGGTGGGCATCTTATTTGCAATACTGCCCATAAAAGGTCCGGCAGGGAAGATACTTACGATCATATTTATGGCTGTAACACTTGTGCTCCTGCTGGTGACGATCTGGATGTATCTGATGTACAGAGCCTTTGATTATAACGGAAAAAGACAGATGTCCAGACAGATAATCGAAGGAGTCGCATCTTATGTTACAATACCGGATGGAGGCAGAGGCCTTGATGTCGGATGCGGAAGCGGGGCACTGACGATAGCATGTGCCAAAAAGAACCCCAAGGCATCTTTTACGGGAATAGACAGGTGGGGCAAGGAATATGCTTCTTTCAGCAAAGATCTGTGTGAGAAGAACGCAGCGGCAGAGGGCGTGACCAATACGTCCTTTATGCAGGGGGACGCCCTTAAGCTCCCTTTTGAAGATGAAACCTTTGATGCGGTGACGAGCAATTACGTATACCACAATATCCCGAGCAGGGACAGACAGGTGATCCTGCTGGAAACCCTGCGTACCCTGAAGAGGGGCGGTTCATTTGCCATACACGATATAATGTCAAAGGCCAAGTACGGTGATATGGATGATTTTGTAAAGATGCTTGAAAGAATGGGCTATAAAGATGTAAAGCTAATAGATACAACGACGGGTATGTTCATGAGCAAATGGGAGTCTGTGTGGATGGGACTTTCGGGTTCGGCAATACTTACAGGTAAAAAATAGAAGATCTGTCCGCAGTATGTATCAAGCATGGAGATGTACATATGTCAAAAAAAGCATCGAATTTTCAAAAAAAGGTAATGTCACTCGGGTACAGAGGCAAGGAGATATTCAAGCCCTTAAATACCGGGCGTATAGATGATCATGTATATTGCGTCCGTGAGTGGATAGCCAATATCTTCTTTTATACGAAGAACGGTACAACGATCATGATCGATGCCGGGTACAACTACGCAAGGCTGAAGGAAAAGATGGACTGGCTGGGCATAGAGCCTTCATCTATCAAACATATCCTGATAACTCACCAGGATACCGACCATGTCGGGGCTATCGAGAGAGACAGCGACGGATTGTTCCGGTATGCCAGGGTATATATAGGCGAGACCGAGAATATGTACCTGACGGGACTGAGGAGGCGGAAGGTCATCTTCGGCCTTTATAAGCTCCCTATGGTTGAAACCGAAAACGAAAAAAGACTGCTGAAGGATGGGGATGTATTCTTTATCAATGATATCAAAGTTGAAGCCATCCTGGTGCCTGGACACACCTGGGGACATATGGTCTACCTGATCGATGATGCCTATCTGTTTACGGGAGATACCATCTGGTTCGGGCCCGATGGCGGATACAGCTTCATTAATTCACTTGCTGAGAATAATGAACTGGCAAAAAAGTCCCTGGTAAAGCTTGAGGGCCTGCTCAGAAGCAGAGGACTTGCCCCCAAAGTCATAACGGGTCATACCGGCTGGTCTGATGACCTTGATTTTGTCTTTGCCCATAAGGATAAGGTATGCAACAGCATGAGGAAGCAGAAACCCCATGATCCGAACGCTCCTTATGACGGATATGATGAGACGGAGGATACAAGGGAGCGGGCTGTAAATGAAGTTCTTAAAAAGGCAGAACCTGTAGGGGACAGGATAAAAAGTGCCTATCATGCCTCAAAGAACATCTATGATGATGTACTCACACAGGGGAGTTTCTTTAGCAGGATGTACATAGACTTCTTCTGGAGCGGGACCGATGATAACGAAGTGGCGCGAAAGATACTGTCCTATATCCCCGAAGACTTTGATGGGAAAATTCTTGATGTCCCGGTCGGGACTGCGGTGTTTACCAAAGACAAGTGGAGATCTCTGTCCCGGGCGAAGATAACATGTCTTGATTACAGCGAGGATATGCTTGAAAAAGCAAAGGAACGTCTTAGCGACTGCAGGCATATATCATTTGTTCAGGGTGATGTCGGGCAGCTGCCGTTTGAAGATGAGAGCTGCGATATCGTCCTGTCCATGAACGGTTTCCATGCCTTTCCGGATAAGAAGAAGGCGTTTCTTGAGACAGCCCGTGTCCTGAAAAAGGGCGGCAGTTTTATAGGGTGCTTTTATATCAGGGGAAGATCAAAGAGAACAGACTGGCTGGTAAGAAGGATACTGACGGGAAAAGGCTGGTTTACACCTCCTTTTCTTACCGAGGATAATCTGCGCCGCATCCTTCGCAGGTTCTATTCGGAAATTGACTGTCATACGGACGGATCCATAGCATATTTCAGGTGTAAAAAATGAACATGGTCTTAACCCTATTTCTGGCACTCGTATTCTGCGTCGCCATAACGATCATGATGTTTGCAGCTGTTGCATTTGTCCAGGACAGCCGGCTCTTTTCTTCGGCACCGAAAGAGGCCCGGGCGGCAATCATACCAAGGGATAAGGAGATCTTTTACGGGGCAAGGGCCATCGGATGGGCACTTATCGTATTCAGTATCCTCATGATACTGGGAGTGGGTGTGATATCGATTTGGGACGGCCTGCGTTCAGGCTTTACTTTTGTTCGGTTTTTTGTAAGATTTATCCTTATATTTTCCATCTACAAAGTTTATGACATGGTCTGCTTTGACTATTTCATGCTCATGAAATATCACTTTTTCCAGTTTTATTTTCCTGAACTGGAAACAGTATACAGTGGCAGAAAATACGGCTTCAATATCAAAAGCCAGCTGATCAAGCTGTTTGTCGTATTTCCTGCTGCATCGGCCATTGCAGCATGGATATGCTCGCGGATCTGATGGGATCCCGGACAGGAGAGGACAGATGAAGACCGGTTATACAGGCCGGGGTTAAGTCAAAGTGGTTCCGGTATGTTATCATACGCTTTTTCGTACGAACCGGTTAGCTAATGCTAACTACACATGCAGACAGTCAATAGGGGATGAACAGCAAATTATAAACAGAATAATATACACAGTCAAAAAGGAGGACAGACAAAAATGGATCTGAAGTTCGGAGATGTACAGGAGACAGCCCTTATCCCGCTTGCCATAAAAGCGAGTGAGACGGTAAGGCCAAATGCGAGGATCAAGGACTTAAAAGCAAAGGAGATAATCGATACTCTTGGAGTGGATGTGAGTAAATTTGATCCTTTCCTGTCACATGAAGGTGTTGTTGCAAGAACACTCATGTTCAGGGAAGAATTAAAGAGGCTGATAAAAAAATATCCGGATGCCCTGTGCATAAATCTCGGATGTGGATTTGATGACAAGTTTTCCCAGGTGGATAACGGAAAGATAACCTGGTTTGATGTGGATCTGCCCGATCAGATCGCAGTACGGCGAAAGGTGTACGAGGACAGGGACAGGTGCACCATGCTTGATGGAAGTGCGCTCGAGAGCGACTGGATAAAGGCACTTCCCCAAAATGATATGACCATTGTTGTCATGGAGGGTGTGCTGCAATATTTTTCCAAAGACCAGGTTAAGACCTGCCTAAATATGCTCTGTGACAGCTTCCCCAACGGATATCTGCTCGCGGAACTGCATTCCCGCTTCCTTGAAAAGCATGGGAGCCATCATGATGCAGTAAAGAATACGAACGCAACCTTCGGATGGGGAACAAGATCGGGAAAAGAGTATCTTGAACTGGAACCCAGGCTTTCATTTGTTTCCGAAAGGAACTACAACGAGGAGATGAAAAAATACTCGATCCGGGGAAAATTGTTTGCCATAGTCGGAAAAAACATAAACGACAGACTTGCCGTATTTAAGTGGGGAAAGGCTTGACAAAGGGAGATGTTCGTGATATGTTAATAGCGTTAGCGAACAATGTTAGCATACAATCTTTACATATCAGGGGAATAAATGCCAAGAGACAAGAGCGCAAACCACATCAGGATCATGGCGGCGGCAAGAGAAGAGTTCATGGAGAAAGGCTTTGAGAAGGCATCCATGCGATGTATCGCCGATCGCTGCGGCATGACAGCTGCCGGGATCTACAGGCACTGCACGGACAAGGAGGATCTTTTTTACCAGCTTGTCGCTCCCGCCGAGAACAAACTTAAGGGATGGGCACAGGAGCATTGGGAGAGATACAATGAGCCGGCGAAGAAAGAGGGGAAGATAGTCTGGCAGGATTCTTTCATTGACATGATGAGAGAGGTCGTGTATCCGGATATGGAAGACTATCATCTCCTGGTTGCCAGATCAAAGGGAAGCAGATATGAAGACTTTCTCCATGATATTACGGAGGCAACGCAGAACGGTATGATCTCTTATCTTGATATGCTAAGGAAGGCAGGCGTGAAAGTGCCGAAGATCAAACCGGTCCAGCTTCATATGCTGCTGACGGCATACATATCGGCTCTTTTTGAACCGGTGATCCATAATTACCCGTACAAAGAGGCGGCAGATGCGCTGGAAACACTGGAAGTATTCTTCCTGCCCGGCTGGAAACAGCTGATGGAACTGTAAAGAGTAAAATAACCTGATACGAAACATATACTCACCGTCCGGTCCGAATGTGGACCGGGCGGTGAGGTCGTTTTGGGGGTAAGCTAACACAAAAGGTCAAGTGTTAACCAAAAAGAAAGAGGTAATGATCATGAATGAAGAGGTAACAACAGAAGAAAAAAAGTGGTTCGCAACTCTCCTTTCATATGCAAAGGGAAGCGGAGGAAGGCTGGGAGCATCGGTGGTCTTCTCAATGATAAGCCTGGTGTCAGGCCTTGTGCCATATTACTGCGTGTACAGTATCCTGGATAAATATATGGCCGGAAGCTGCGACAGATCCATGGTATTAAGATATTGCCTTATTGCATTTATCGCTTATCTGGTAAAAGTCGTTTGCTTCGGCATATCAACCGGGATATCTCATTATGTGGCCTTTAATGTACTTGAAGGCCTTCGTCTTAAGGTGGCGGATGTTTTTCTGAAGGCTCCGCTCGGGGAAGTCTATTCCCATTCGATCGGTGAGATCAAAGGAGTTATCGTTGACAAGATCGAGGATATCGAGCCTCCTCTGGCGCACGTGGTGCCGGAAGGAGCGGGACACATACTGCTGCCGGTCGTCTGCTTCATCGCACTGGCAACTCTTGATATCCGCGTTGCTCTTGCCGCCCTTCTCGCGCTGCCCATAGGACTGGTCTTTATGATGCTGACCTTTAAGCTGAGCGGGAAGAATATGACAAAATATCAGGAAGCCAATGCCAACATGAGCAGCATGATAGTGGAATATGTGGAGGGCATCGAGGTCATCAAAGCATTCGGAAAAGCCGGGGTAAGCTATGAGAAGTTCGCAGGGGCTATAAGGAATTACAGGGACTTTGTGATCGAATGGCTGGAGAGCACATGGGTGACGATGAAACTTGCCTTTGCCTTCATGCCGGCGACATTGCTGGGAGTGGTCCCGGTGAGTATCCTGCTTGTGCGAAAAGGCAGTATGACCATATCTGAGATGGCACTTGCTGTTATGCTGGCCATGTCGATGGTGATCAGCATGGCCAAGATAGAGGTGTTCTCAAACGGACTGAGGCAGATGCAGTACACGGTCCTGGAGATACAAAAGCTTCTGAAAATAAAGAGCCTCCCGGAGCCCTCGGTCGAAAAACTTCCGGATGGATATACGATCGAGATGAAAGATGTGCATTTTACGTATGATGACGAAGAGGGGGAGGTGCTGCACGGGATAGATCTTACCATGAAAGAGGGGAGTTTTACTGCCCTTGTAGGCCCAAGCGGTGGAGGGAAATCAACCGTTGCCAAGCTGATCGCAAGGTTCTGGGATGTAAGCGGCGGCTCCATAAGTATCGGCGGGATCGATATCAAAGATATGAAAGTAACGACGCTTGCAGATATCGTAAGTTTCGTAACCCAGGATAATTTTCTCTTTTCAAGATCGATAAAGGAAAATATAAGGCTCGGTAAGCCCGGTGCCACCGATGAGGAGGTCATACAGGCGGCAAAGGCGGCCTGTTGTGATGAATTCATAGCAAAGCTCCCCGACGGATATGATACATCAGCGGGAGAGGCCGGAAAACGTCTGTCGGGCGGAGAAAGGCAGAGGATCGCCATAGCACGTATGATGCTGAAGGATGCACCGATCGTGATACTTGATGAGGCTACGGCATTTACGGACCCGGAAAATGAAACAAAACTTCAGGAATCGATCGCCAATCTGACAAAGGGAAAGACACTGCTCGTTATCGCCCACAGGCTTTCGACCATTAAAAAGGCAGATAATATCGTTGTACTTAACAATGGAAGGATCGAAGCCCGGGGGCCCCAGGAAGAGCTGATGGAAAGCTGCCCTCTCTATAGGAGGATGTGGCAGGCTCATATAGGTGCCAGAAACTGGGCGGCCGGAAATGCGGGCCAAAGACAGGCAAAGGAGGCATAGAGATGTTTAAAACGGTAAAACGGATAATAGACTGGTGCGAGGGATTTCGGACATCGCTGTTTGTGGGATTTGTTTTTTCGTTTCTGTCTTCATGGGCGGTTGCTGCTCCCGTGGCTTATTCGGGCTATGTGATCGGAATGATCATAGACGATATGAGAAAAGGGGGCGACATCGCTCCGGAACTTGTATGGAAAAGTTTTCTGGTGATATTACTGACGGTACTGGCCAGATTTCTGTTTGATTATCTGAAGGCACGTTTCCATGAAAAAATAGGTTACGAGCTTGTGGCGAGGGACCGGCTGAAGATAGGTGAAGCGTTAAAAAGGGTATCCCTCGGATATTTTCAGACGAATGATACGGGAAGGATATTAAATGCCATAACAACGGGTCTGGCAACGCTTGAAAATATGGGGATCCGTATGGTGGACGGATTTATCGGAGGATATCTGAATTTCCTGTGTATACTTATGTTCCTTGCTTTTATCATCCCGGAGTGTGCTCTGATAGCCATATGCGGTGTATTTGTGTCGTTCCTCTTTCTGCTCATGATCTCGAAGCACAGCAGGGATAATACAAAAGTACTGGCCGCGGAAAATGAAAAGCTTACAAGAGCGGCACTCGAGTATACCAGGGGACTGCCGGTGATAAAATCATTCGGGATGGAGGGTGCTTCGTCAAAAGATTTTCAGGATGCGGCCAAAAGTGCCAAAAAGATCGCTCTTAAGATCGAATGGGGCTTTATTCCCTATAACTGCCTGCATATTTTTGCCCTTAAGGCAGCGAGCGTATGGATGATCATAGCCGTCATGTATGCCGCTCTTGCCGGAAAACTGGAGCTGTCCATGGTCCTTATCGTTTCGTTCCTGTCGATGTCGATCTTCAATTCGGTGGAACCCATTGCTGACAGCGCACATGTTCTGTCTGTAATAGAGAATGCCTTTAACAAGATGGAGATGTTCTCGGATACAAATCTGCTGGATGTCGAAGGGTCGGATATTAAATGCGAAGAGCACGATATAGAATTCAAAAACGTTGATTTTTCATATTACAATGCTTCTTATGCAGAGGACAGAAAGGTACTGAAGGATGTATCCTTTGTTATCCCGGAGGGATCAACAACAGCGATAGTCGGGCCTTCCGGAAGCGGCAAGACGACGATCTGCAACCTGATCGCAAGGTTTTATGATGTATCTTCCGGTGCGATCACACTCGGCGGTACGGATGTGAGAAAATACAGCCTCGACAGTCTGCTTTCAAATATCTCCATGGTATTTCAGAACGTATATCTGTTCAATGACACTGTCCGTGCCAATATCTGCTTCGGAAGGGAAAACGTATCCGAAGAGGAGATGATCGAAGCGGCAAAAAAAGCACGCTGTCACGATTTTATCACGGAGCTTCCGAACGGATACGATACGGTTATCGGTGAAGGCGGAGGTACTCTGTCAGGCGGACAGAAGCAGAGGATATCGATAGCAAGAGCCATACTCAAAGATGCTCCGATAATAATACTTGACGAGTCTACCGCAAGCATAGATCCCGAAAACGAGCACCTGATCCAGGGGGCACTTTCGGAACTTTCAAAGGGCAAG